>NZ_BAAHXB010000017.1:0-75627 GCF_054657215.1 Endothiovibrio diazotrophicus | reverse complement strand
GGCATATCCCCCACCCCTAGAATAAGGCAGTCTCAAGCAGCGTCCGAAATACCTGTCCCTGGCGAAGAAATTGAAAAACGTGCTGCACCAGATGCTAACAGGAAGATATTTATTAGCTATGCACATGAAGATATATCATGGGCGAAAACTATCAAAAAATCTCTATCAATATTGTCTTATAAACAAGACATGGAGATTTGGATCGACCGCGCCATTGAAACAGGAGAAAGGTGGGAAGAGACCATTTATACAAGTATAGAGCATTCAAGCATTGCAATCCTACTCCTATCCAGTGACTTCCTGAGCTCTGATTTTATATTGAGAAAAGAACTTCCAAGAATATTTGCGGAAAAAGAGCGTAGATATTTAAAGGTATTTCCAATTCTGATTCGACACTGCCCATATACTCTCCATGAGGAATTGTCGAAATTTCAGTTTTTCAATGATCCGGAGAGGCCATATTCTAGCCTGCAACATTGGGAAATCGAGAAAGAACTAACAAAACTAGCATATGAAATTGCTAACAAGACAAATTAACACGGAATGCAAAAAGCTGCGCCGCTCGTTCCTCGCCATACAGCTTTTTACATCCAGTTATTTACGGCGTCAGCCTTGCAACGCTTTATCCAAACGATCGAGAACATCCAGGCCTTTTTCGATGGAACCTTTGGCGGCCATGGCACGAAATCTGGTTTCGGCGTCGAACTCGGCGATCGCCTGGGTTGAAAGCTCTTCCAAGAGTTTATTCACGCTGATGTGCTTGCGCTTCGCCAAGGCTTTGAGGCGGGAATGCTTGTCGTCCGGAAGTCGTACAGTCAACGTTGCCATATCAGGCCTCTCTCAGCATATCGCTGGGGGTTACTATCTGATTATCCGGGATAACGAAGTTCACCACGTCCCGAGCGATTCCGGCAAGGACAGGTCGCCGATGAGGCACCCGCTGTTCGCGTCGTCCCTCCTATGCCCTCGCCGATTGGCGCAACACTCACCGGACACGGTAGGAGCGGCCCCGAGGGCAGGTCGCGATGGTCGGGAAGAATCGCGGCCTGGGGGCCGCTCCTACAATAGGTTCGAATCTCCTTTCCCCTCTTCCGCTCTCCCCTCCGCCAACATGGCGCTTCGTCTCCCCCCTCCCCGCCCCACCGACAATTCCGACAAAGTCACCCCCGCGCAGAACATTGTCGACAATCGAAATCCAGAACCGTCGAAAAGGAGCGACGAATAACGACAACACCATGTTTTAAAACAAAAAAATAGACATGGCACACCCCCTGCTTTATCTCCTGACAACAACCCGTCCAACCTCACTCAGGAGATACGCAATGAGCGTCAACCAGCAGACCATCGCCCGTTCCATGAGCTGCCTGCGCCCCCTCGACAAGGAGGGTCTCTCGGCCCTCGGAGAGAAGGGTCGCGCCAATCCCCAGTCGGTCGTCACCCTCAAGGCGAAGACCGTCTGCGAGGGGCAGTTCCGCATGCAGACCTATGTCCGCGACCTGGCCCCGATGCTGATCGACGAGCCCCCCCACCTGCTCGGCGAGGACAACGCCCCCAACCCCTCCGAGGCGGTGCTCGCCACCCTCGGCGCCTGCCTCGCCGTCGGCGTCCACGCCAACGCCACCGCCCGCGGCGTCTCGCTGACCAAGCTGGAGGTCGAACTCGAAGGCGACATCAACGTTACCGCGGTGTGGGGCACCGGCGATCTGGACGAGGCGAAGACCCTCGGCTTCTCCGCGGTGCGGGTGAAGATCGACGCCGACGGCGACGCCTCGCCGGAGCAGATCGCCGAGATCATCCACCACTCCAACGTCTGGTCGCCGGTGGCCAACACCCTGCGCAACAACGTCCAGCTCGAAGTGGTGCCGGCCTAAACGCCGCGCTCCCAGGAGGAACCAACCGATGAGTGATTCCCTGCTACAACCGGTCGGTGAGGACGCGCTGCTCACCGCCACCCGGGCGATCGTCGACGCCGATCTCAAGCGCCTCACCGTGGAGATCGATCTGGAGGGAACCTACCCCGAGGCGGTGCTGCGCAACCTGGGCGGCGTCGGTGCCTTCGCCCAGCACCTGCCGGCGGTGCGCGCCGACGGCGCCGGTGACCTCGGGCTGGCGATCAAGGCGATGGCCGGCGTCTCCCACGAGTGCCTCTCCACCGGCTTCTGCATGTGGTGCCAGGACACCGTCGGTTGGTATCTGCAGAACGCCGAGGGGAGCGCGATCCGCGACCTCTGGCTGCCGAAGATCGCCACCGCCGAGGTGCTCGGCGGGACCGGCATGTCCAACACCATGAAGGCCTTCGCCGAGATCGAGCCGCTGCGCCTGAAGGGGCAACGGGTGGACGGCGGCTACGTGGTCAACGGTTCGCTGCCGTGGGTCTCCAACCTCGGCGACGACCACGTCTTCGGCACGCTGTTCGCCCTCGACGGCGAGGGGGACCGCACGGTGATGGCGCTGGTCGACTGCGCCTCCGAGGGGTTCAGCCTGCGTCAGTCGGCGCACTTCACCGCGCTGGAGGGGACGCGCACCTTCGCCTGCATCTTCGAGAACGTCTTCGTCCCCGACGCGATGATCATCGACCACGACGGCAAGGGGTTCCTGCGCCGCGCCCGCGCCGGCCTGGTGCTGCTCCAGTTCGGCATGGGGGTGGGCAACATCCAGTCGTGCATCGACATGAGCCGCGAGGTGGAGCCGCTGCTGGGCCACGTCAACCGCTACCTCGACGACCGCCCGGACCAGCTGCAGCAGGAGTTGGACGACGCGGTGGAGGCGGTGCTGGCGCTGGCCGAGGATCCGTTCGAGACCTCGGATGAGTTCTTCCGCGAGATCCTCGAACTGCGTCTGGCGGCCGGCGAGCTGGCGATCCGCGCCTCGCAGTCGGCGATGCTGCACACCGGCGCCAAGGGCTACCTGCGCAGCGCACCGGCCCAGCGCAAGCTGCGCGAGTCCTACTTCATCGCCATCGTCACCCCGGCGATCAAGCACCTGCGCAAGGAGCTGGAGGTGCTGGCCGCGGCGGCTTGAGCGGGGCGTCGGCGCCTGCGGGTGCCGGCTCCCTTTTCCCCGATGTCATTGAGTTGAGAACAGCGCTCTGAATGTAGGGCGGATTGGCGATCGCGTGATCCGCCGGAGCGGAGCGGATTCCGGCGTCATTGCCTTCGTTCCCGGCGGATTACGCTGTCGCTAATCCGCCCTACGGGGCTGCGGTCTTGACTGAACGACATTGCCCTAATCCCTATTCCCCATCGAGTAGCGTCACCATGAAAACATTCGTCACCACACTCTCCGCCGACCAGGCGATCGAGAAACTGAAGGCCGGGGTCGAGGCGGAGAAGCTGCGCGTGGTCTGCCACATCAACGGCCAGGCCAACGCCAAGCTGATCGGCCAGGAGGTCCCCGCCGATCAGATCCTGGAGGTGTTCCGCCCCGACTACGCGATCCGCGTGTGGGGCGCCTGCAAGGCGGCCGGCTACGACATCCCGCTGCGCATCCACGTCTACGAGGACACCGGCATGGTGAAGGTCGCCTGCCGCATGCCGAGCGAGGTGTTCGCCCCCTACGGTTCTCCCGAACTCTCCACCATCGGCGAGGAGCTGGACGCGATCTTCGCCAACATCCTGAGTCACGTCTCGGAGGAGTGAAGTCATGTCCACAACGGCCTACCGACGCTGGATCTGCGACGCCTGCGGGTTCGTCTACGACGAGGAGCAAGGCGACCCCGACTCGGGCCTCGCCCCCGGCACCCGTTTCGAGGAGATTCCGGACGATTGGATGTGTCCGTTGTGCGGCCTGAACAAATCGGAGCTGCGCCTGCTGCCGGAGGCGCCGGCCGCGGCGGCGACACCGGCAGCCGCGCCGCGCGCGAAGGGCGGCGCGCCCAGCCGCGGCGGCGACGACTACGTGGTGATCGTCGGCGCCGGCGTCGCCGGCTGGTCGGTGGCCGAGGCGATCCGCGAGCGCGACGCCGCGCGGCCGGTGCTGCTGATCTCCTCCTGCCCCGGCGCCAGCTACCCGAAGCCGGCGCTCTCCACCGCCATCGCCAAGGGCAAGGGCGCGGCCGAGCTGGTCGAGGAGGAGGCCGCCGACAAGGCGCGGCGTCTCGGCATCGAGGTGCGCACCCTGACCCGGGTGATCAAGCTCGATCCCGGGAGAAGGCGTCTCACCACCGCCAAGGGAGGCATCCAGTACGGCCAGTTGGTGCTCGCCCTCGGCGCCCACCAGCGCAAGCTGCCGATCCAAGGCGACGCCGCCGGGGAGATCCTCCACGTCAACGACCTCCAGGCCTACGCCCGCTTCCGTGAGCAATTGGCCGGCGAAGTGCGCCACGTCACCGTGCTGGGCGCCGGGCTGGTCGGCTGCGAGTTCGCCGAGGACCTGACCCACGGCGGCTACGGCGTCACCGTGGTGGACCCGGCGGAGTATCCGCTCTCCTCGCTGGTGCTGGCCGATACCGGTCGGGAGCTGCAACGCACCCTGGAGGGGCGCGGGGTCGAGTGGCGGCTCGGCACCGCCCTCGACCGCCTGGAGCGTGCGGACGGCCGGCTGCGCGCCACCCTCGCCGACGGCAGCGCCTTCGACACCGATCTGGTGCTCTCGGCGGCCGGGCTGGTGGCCAACCACGAGGTGGCCGCCAAGGCGGGCGTCAGCGTGGATAACGGGATCGTCACCGATGTGCGGATGCGCACCTCGGCGGAGGGGGTCTACGCCATCGGCGACTGCGCCGAGGTCGAGGGGCGGATCTACGCCTATATCGAGCCGATCCGCCGGCAGGCGCGGACCATCGCCGCCGAGCTGTGCGGTGGCGAGGAGCCGTTCCTCGCGGTACCTCCCCTGGTGCGGGTCAAGACCCCCAGCTATCCGCTGACCATCTGCCCGCCGAGCCGCCGCGAGATGGGGCTGCTGACTCAGGTCCAGTGCGACGAGGAGGGGCGCACGGACTACCTGAAGGGGGGCGAGGTGGTGGGTTTCGTCTACCACGGCAGCCAGGTCGGTTCGGCCACCCGCTACTACACCGATACCTTTCTGCAGCCGCGGCATCCGGAGCCGACGGACGGGATGGCCGCCTGAGGAAGCCGTCGGCGCTGCCGCACCGGCACGAACGGGGACACCGCTCTTTCACCTCTTCTGCCGAACGTCCCGAACGAGGGCCTTCCGCTCGGAAAGATCATCATCGCCGGGAACCCGCTGCTTCCGTTCACGTCGGCGCGGTAGCGCCGACCTACGCTACGGCCGTAGGTCGGCGATGCCTCGCCGACGCAAACGGAGGCACCGCCGGCAAATCCCGCGCCGAACCTCGCCGAACGGTACGATCCGTTCGGCGCGCATACCGCGCGCCCTTCTCCGCGGCCCCCGTTCCTATTTGCGAAACTCAAACGGATTCAACAGCGACACCCCAAACGTTGAAAAATCAGCAACGTTTCGCGTCACGACAACCAACTCATTTACCCTGGCCGTCGCTGCAATCATCGCGTCCTCATACAGGGTATCGGACTTTCGGTGCATCAGTTTTGCCCAGGTCCTGAACACGACGCCGTCCATGGGGATGATGTTATAGGAGGAAGCCACCTGATCCAGCCACCGGTCCAATTCACCGGCGCGTTTTTCGTCCTGCTCCCTGGTCAGTTCAATCCCGGCCTGGATCTCAGCCAGCGTCACCGCGGAAAGATATAGCGCATCATCAGGCACGGACTGAATCCAAGCCACCACCGCACCATGCGGCTTGGGCTTTCTTAGCTCGGATACGACATTCGTATCGATGAGGTACATGAGCTATCCAATCTCCTCTGGCGGGCGGCGCAGCGCTTTGCCTCTTGGTGGCAATATCAGCTCGCCCCTCGCTTCATCGGAGAGCAGCAACTGTTTAAGGGTCGGTTGCGCGTTGGCCTGCAGCCTTCGCCACACGCCGATCGGTACGAGCACCGCGGCCTCAGTGCCCCTTCGGGTCACCAGTTGCGGCCCTTCCGCGATGCATGCGTCGAGAAATTCCGAAAAACGTGCCTTGGCAGTTTGTACCGGCCACGTATGCATGACACACCCCACTCAAATGACTAGTTACATGACCAGTCTAGCCGAGATTCGTGGCCGTGTGCCATGAAAGGTGCGAGGTGAGAGCGGTGGCCGTAGGTCGGCGATGCCTCGCCGACACGAACGGAGGCACGGCTGGAAAATCGTGCGCCAAACCTCGCCGAGCGGCACGACCCGTTCGGAGCGCACACCGCGGCCCCGCTTCCGCTGCCCCCGTTCTCGTCGGCGAAGCATCGCCGACCTACGGCTACGCCACACGATCGGGGGCGAGCGCGGCCCGCGCTACTCGAACCGATACCCCTTCGGCACCGCCACCACTCCGCTCTCCGAGACCTCGAAGCGCTCGGCGTCGGCCTGCGGGTCGTAGCCGATGCTCACCCCGGCGGGCACCTCCACCCCCTTGTCGATGATGCAGCGGCGCACCCGCGCCCGGTCGGCCAGGCGCACCCCCTCGAAGAGAATCGAATCCTCCACCTGGGCCTCGTCGCCGACGTAGACGTGGGGGAAGAGGATCGAGTGCTGCACCGTGCCGCCGGCGATCACCACCCCGCCGGCGACCATCGCATTGATGCAGATCCCCTCGCTGCCCGAGGCCCCGGGCACGGTGCGCGCCGGCGGCACCGTGCGGCAGTAGCCGCGGATGCCCCACTCCGGCTGGTAGAGGTCGAGCGGCGGCATCGGCTCCAGCAGATCCATGTTGGCCCGGTAGTAGGCGTCGAGGGTGCCCACGTCGCGCCAGTAGCGATCCTGACTGACCCTCCCGCCGGTACCGCCGAAGGGGTAGGCGTAAAGACCGTACTCGCCGATCAGCCGCGGCAGGATGTCCTTGCCGAAATCGTGGCTCGAACCGATCGCCTCCTGGTCACGCTCCAGCTCGCGGATCAGCAGCGCCATGTCGAAGACGTAGATCCCCATGGAGACCAGCGCCTTGTCGGGATCGGACGGCGAGGGCCGCGGCTCCGCCGGCTTCTCCTGGAACTCGACGATGCGCTGCTCGCCGTCCACCGCGATCACCCCGAAGGCCTGCGCCTCCTCCAGCGGCACCTCCATGCACGCCACCGTCACCGCCGCCCCCCGCTCCCGGTGGAAGGCGAGCATCGCCGCGTAGTCCATGCGATAGATGTGATCGCCGGAGAGGATCAGCGCGTGCTTGGCGTCCGCGCGCTCCAGCAGGTAGAGGTTCTGCGCCACCGCGTCCGCGGTGCCGGCGTACCAGCGCTCCCCCTTGCGCATCTGCGGCGGCACCGGGGTGATGTACTCCCCCAGCTCCGGGTTGAACAGCGACCAGGCGTCGCGCAGGTGCTTCTGCAGCGAAAAGGACTTGTACTGGGTCAGCACCAACACCCGGCGCAGCCCCGAGTGGAGACAGTTGGAGAGGGCGAAATCGATGATCCGGTACTTGCCGCCGAAGGGAACGGCGGGCTTGGCACGCTCGCGGGTCAGCGGCGAGAGCCGCGAGCCGACACCGCCGGCGAGGAGCAGGGTGAGGGTTTGGTCGATCATGGGGAGTGCCAGCCTGTCGAGACGATGGATGAATCGGTCAAGAGGCGGATGATACGAAAATCTGCCTCCGATGGCTCGCAAAGCCGCAGACGGCGAACCACTCCCCCCCTTTTTTCGCGCAACCGTCATCCGTTTCCTAAGAGTACCCGGCCGATTTCTTACATACGCGGCAAATTACGCTAGTGTTCAAGCAACGATCTCAGTATTGAACACAGGCCGTAGTCAGGAGAACATTACCAATCGGATGAAATCGACATGTGCGGCCAAACGCCCACCCAAGGAACCTCGCCCATGGACGTAGCGCCTCCCGCCCGCCTCAACCCCCTGGCGCGCAACGGGTTTCTCCTCGCCCCGGCACTCGCCGCCGCACTCATCCTTGCGCCCGCCGATGCGCTCGGCGACGACTCCCGCGCGGCGCTGTTCGACACCCCCTGGATCGAAACCCCCGCCAGCGGCGGCACCTTCGCGGACTTCAACGAAGACGGTCGGCCGGACCTCGTCGCCGTCATCGACTCGGATCGCCTGTCGATCCGCATGGGCGCCGGTGGCGGGCACTTCGCCGCCGCCACCGAGTGGGCGCTGCCCTACACGCCCTACGCACCGTTTTCCCCGCGGCTGGCGGTCGCCGACTTCGACGCCGACGGCCATCTCGACCTGGCGGTCTCCACCAGCGACCAGGTGCAGGGCGCGGTCACGCTGTACTCCGGTGCCGGCGACGACACCTTCTCCCCCCCCGTCACCTACGACGTTGCCCTGCGGATCAACGCCATCACCGCCGCCGACCTGGATCGGGACGGTCTCCCGGAGCTGATCCTCGCCGGGGCCGAGCGGGAGAGCAATATCATCACGGCCGAGGGCAACCGCTGGATCGGCTTCGTCCAGGTGCTGGCAAACGACGGCCAGGGGGAACTCCTCCCCCCCATCCGCTACCCGTCAGGGGAGTTCGAAGCCCCCGGCCCGTCGAGCTACATCGACAGCTTCCTCAATTTCGACGCGGGTCCCAACGCGCTCGCGGTCGCCGACCTCGACGGCGACGGGCGGCTGGATCTGGCCATCGCCAGCGGCCTGCAGGACCGGCCCCAGCGCGACGGCGGCGGGCTGCTCAGCGTCCTCCACGGCGACGGCTCCGGCGGATTCCAGGCGCCGGTGATGGTCGGCGACGGGACCAGTTGGCTCGACGTCGCGGCCGCCGACCTCAACGAGGATGGCCACCCCGACCTGATCGCCTACAACGTCAGCAACCAGGGCGGCCCCGTTCAATTCGACCTCCTGCTGGCCGACGGAGCGGGGGGCTTCGCCGAGCCGCGCTCCGTCACCGCGCCCTACAGCAGCTACGCCCCCAACCGGATGACGGTCAGCGACCTCAACGGCGACGATCACCTCGACCTGGCGTTCGCGGACCGCGGCCTGTTCATCGCCCTGGGAGACGGCACGGGCGCCTTTCCCGACACCGACGCGCTCTCCCTCACCTACCCAACCTCGACCCTGCGGGTGGCGGACCTGAATGGCGACGGGCGCAACGACCTGTTGCTGGCCTCCCCGTTCAACGGGGTGGTCCTGTTCAACGACGGCGATCTACGGCACCCTTTCCAGCTCCCCTCCTACGGCGTCGCCGTCGGCCCGTCCCCCTACTACGAGGCCAGCGGCGACTTCAACGGCGACGGCCACCCGGACGTGGTGGTCACGCACTACGACCCCGGATCCTCCCTGCCCACCGGCAACCCGCTCGTTTCGCTGCTGACCGGCGACGGACTCGGCGGCCTGACCCTCGCCGGGTCGTGGGAGATGGGCACCCGCATGCAGGACCTCGCCGCGGCCGACCTGGACGGCGACGGCCACCTCGACCTGATCACCGCCGACCCGGCCGGCACCCTCGTGCTCCGTTTCGGCGACGGCGCGGGCGCGTTTTCCGCCCCCACCACGCTCCCCCTCGCAGGCCAGCCCAATGGGCTGGCCGTCGGCGACGTGAACCGCGACGGGCGACCCGACCTGATCGCCGCCCTAGCGCAGCCGGGGATCGCGCTCCTCCTCAACGACGGCTCACGCAGCTTCGCGCCGGCAGCCCTGGTCGTCGAGGACCTCTCCGGCTACTTCTCCTCCGTGGCGCTCGGGGACTTCAACGGCGACGGCGCGGCCGATATCGCGGCAACCATCGCCAACGCCGTCCCCGTCCCCTTCGCGGGCCGCATGAT
This sequence comes from Endothiovibrio diazotrophicus, assembly GCF_054657215.1. Classification (NCBI taxonomy): domain Bacteria; kingdom Pseudomonadati; phylum Pseudomonadota; class Gammaproteobacteria; order Chromatiales; family Thioalkalispiraceae; genus Endothiovibrio; species Endothiovibrio diazotrophicus. The sequence goes on along the minus strand of NZ_BAAHXB010000017.1, from coordinate 65,911 downwards.
CCTGCTCAGCGGCGACGGTGCGGGCGGTTTTCAAACGGCCGCGAGCGTCGACCTGGAACGCGAGCCGCGCGAGCTCCGGGCGCTCGACTTCGACGGTGACGGCGCGCTCGACCTGCTCTCGCTGAACAACTACCAGACCGACGACAACCTGAACAACCGTGAAATCGTGCTGCTTCCCGGCAACGGGGACGGTTCGTTCGGCGCGCCGCTGACCCTCGCCGACAGCGCCGGCGCGGAGCAGATCATCACCGCCTTCGACAGCGCGGACTTCGACGGCGACGGCCACCTCGACCTGGCGTACACCTGGGGAGGCGGCGTGCGCATCCTCTTCGGCGACGGCGCCCGCGGCACCGCCGGGCAGGCCGATTTCCTCACCGCCTCGGACCCCTCCCGCTTTCTCGCCACCGATCTCAACCACGACGGTGCCGCCGACCTGGCCTGCGTGCTCGGCTTCACCAGCTCCGTATCGGTGATGCTCAACCAGCGCGCCGGAACCACCGCCTGCCCCCGCGCCACCCTCACCGCCGACCTCGCCACCCTCCACCTGCCACGGGTCACCTTCCCGTCGGCCGATGGTCCGATGGAGCTGGCCGCGGAGCTGGAGCGGGCCTCCGGCTTCAGCGAGCTCACCTATCGGGTGAGCGACGTGGAATTCCTCGGCGCCGCCGGCGCCACCGACTGCGACTTGCCGAGCCTGTCGCAGGAGCTGACCCTGTCGATCCCCGAGCTCTTCTACCTGGGCGGTGACGGCGCCCGCTTCGAAGTGGAGCTGGACGAGCGGATGATCGACAGCGCGCACCACTTCCTGCTGCGCAGCTACCACCTGCTGGAATCCATGTGAAGCTGACCACGGGAACCCCGAAAATGGAACGCCTTTCCCCCCGCGCCCGTCTCCTGACGATGCTGCTGCTCCCGCTGGCGACGCTCTCCTCGCCCCGGGCGGCCGACGCCGCACAGCCGCCGCACTTCGACGCCCGGCGCTACGAGGTGGGGCGCGACCCGTATCACGCGGTGGCCGGCGACTTCAACGAAGACGGCCACGCTGACCTGATCACCGCCAACCGGCCCGCCAACAACCTCTCGCTGCTGCTCGGGGACGGCAACGGCGGCTTCGCCTCCACCGCCACCCTCGCCGTCGACGGCGGCGTCTATGCGCTCGCCGGCGCGGACCTCGACCGCGACGGCCACCTGGACCTGGCGGTGACCGACGCCTACAGCAACGTGGTACGGGTCTACCTGGGAGACGGCAGCGGCGGCTTCACCCTCACCTCGCGTCTGACCACCGGGAGCATGCCGGTAGACATCGCCGCCGCCGACCTCGACGGCGACGGCTGGCTCGACCTGGTGACGGCCGACAACCAGTCCGCCGACCTGTCGCTGCTGCTCAACGACCGTGCGGGCGGGTTCCGCCCCGCCACCTTCCTCGCCACCGAAAGCGGCTCGGAGAACGTCGTCGTCGCCGACCTCGACGGCGACGGATACCCCGAGCTGCTGACCACCAACAAACACGACTACGTCACGGTGCGCCGCGGGCTCGGCGGCGGGTCGTTCTCCGAACCCACCGACTACACCACCTATCCCAGCGCCTACGACATGCGGGTGGGTGAATTCACCGGCGACGGCCACCCCGACCTGCTGGTCGCCAGCTGGGGCTCGCCGGGTCACGGAGTCGCCCTGCTCGCCGGCGACGGCAGCGGGGGTTTCGCCGCACCGAGCCTGGTCTCGGCGGAGTTCCTCGGGCGGATCGAGGTGGCCGACTGCGACGGCGACGGCCGGCTGGACCTGGTGGCCGGCCGCGGCGTAATGCTGGGAGATGGCGCGGGCGGCTTCGCCACCCTCTCCCCCCTCCTCCTCAGCCCCCGGGAGGGCTACCAGGCGGAGATGCTGAGGCACCTGCCGGTCGACCTGAACGGCGACGGCTATCCCGACCTGGCCTCCATCAGCCGGCTCTACGACAGCGTCTCGGTGATCCTCAACCGGGCCGCCGTCGACCTCCCCCCGTTCTCGCCGACCGCCTATCCGATCGACGGGACAGCGCTGGCGATGGCCGGGGGCGATCTCAACGGCGACGGCGTCACCGATCTGGTGGTCGGCCACCAGGGAACCGACGGCGCAGAGGACGCCGCCGGCAGCGTGACCCTGCTGCTCAGCGACGGCAGCGGCGGATTCACCAGCGGCGGCCCGCTGACGGTCGGCAACCAACCGCAGGGCGTCGCCCTCGCCGACCTCGACCGCGACGGCCACCTCGACCTGGTCACCGCCAACGCCGGTTCCGACGACCTCTCGCTGCTGCTCGGCAACGGCGACGGCACCTTCGCCACGGCGACCACCCTGGCGGCGGGAGAGCGGCCCGGCCAGATCGCGGTGGCGGACCTCAACGGCGACACCTTCCCCGACCTGGCGGTCCTCGACTTCGGCTCGGAGGCGGTGACGCGGCTCCTCGGCGATGGCCGGGGCGGCTTCACCGCCGCCGGCCAGACGAGCGTCGGCGCACAGCCCAAGCGGATGCTGGTGAGCGACCTCGACGGCGACGGTTACCCCGAGCTGATCACCTCCACCGAGCGCCACTACGACCTCGAGATCCGCCACAACGACGGCGGCGAATTCACCGCCGAGGCGACCCGCTTCAGCGTCGCCGAGCGGATCACCGACATGGCGACCGCCGACTTCGACGGCGACGGCCGGGTCGATCTGGCGGTGACCTTCGACACCTACGACCCCGATCAGGAGCGCGGCCTGATGGTCTGGCGGGGTCTGGGCGACGGGAGTTTCGCCGACCCCACGGCGTTCCCCTCGGTGGGCATCACCTCGGCGCTGTACGTCGCCGACCTGAACGGCGACGGCGCCCCCGACCTGCTGCTCTCCACCGCAGAGCAGGCCAAGCTCTCCCTGCTGCTGAACGACGGCGACGGCAACTTCGGCGAACCGCTCGACCTCCGCCAGGGCGGCAGCCACACCGCCGTGGTGGTGGCCGACGTGAACGGCGACGCCCTCACCGACCTGGCGGTGCTCGGCGACGAGGCGGTCTACCCGCTGATCCAGCGCGCCGCCGACGGCAGCGGAGACGGCGACACGCCGCCCGACGGCGGGGACGACGGCTGCCCGCGGGCGACCGTCTCACGCAACCTCCTGCGCCTCTCCCTCCCGCTGGTCCGCTATCGCGACCTGCTCGGCGTGCAGTGGCTCAAGCTGAATCTCCAACTGTCGGCGGAGGGCGACGAAGTGCGCTACCGGATGACCGGTCTGGAGCTGCTCGGTGAAGCGCCGCCGGCGGAGTGTGCGCTCACCACCCTGTCGCCGGCGCTACACATGTCGATCTCCGAAGTGCTCTTCGACACCGCCGACGGGGAGCTGCCGCTGGCGGCCGAACTGGAGCTCGTCGACGACCCCGACGAGGTGCTGTTCCGGGTCACCGGCTACCGCCTGCGTGATGCGCCGTGAACCGACCGGGATGCACCGCCCCACCACCATCGGGCCCCCATCCATGACGCCACCCCTCTCCCGATCCCGCAACCCGCTGCACGGCCTCGCCGCCCTCCTCCTCGGCGCAGCGGCCTATGCCCCCCACGCCGCCGCGGCCTCCCCGCCGGCGCGGACCGACCTGTTCGAATCGAACCGGGTCGCGACCTCCTCGACGCTCCACCTCCTCGGCGATTTCGACGAGGACGGCCGGGAGGACGCCGTCGCGTTCAGCAGCACGAACTCCACCCGGGTGTCGGTGGGCCTGTGGACCAGCGACGAGACAGGGCGATTCACCTTGAGCGGGGAGAGCGAACTCCCCCTGCGGGGGCTGCTCCCGATCACCTGGGTGTTGGCCGCCGCCTCCTGGAGCCTGACCTCCGGCGATTTCAACGGCGACGGCCACCTCGACCTGGCGGCTGCCATCAGCAACAGCGAGGAGGGGGCGGCCGCGCTCCTCTACGGCCACGGCGACGGCACCTTCGGCTTCGCCGCCAGCTACACCTTGGGTCCCGACGTGGGCGCCATCGCCAGCGCCGACCTCGACCGGGACGGCCTTGCCGAACTGATCCTCGCCAAGCTGGAGAGCGACCCGCGGGAGGACGGCGACCACCACACCGGCATCGTCCAGGTGATGTGGAACGACGGTAGCGGCGGCCTCCAGCTCTCCGCCACCCGCTACCCGAGCGGCGAGATCGGCGCCACCGTCTGGTCCGCCTCGACGCAGTCCGTCTCCTACGGCGCGCTGGTGGCGAAGGTCCTGCGGGCGACCGACCTCGACCGCGACGGCCTCACCGACCTGGTGATCGCCAGCGGCTTCCAGCAGCAGGGGCTGGAGAACGGCCAGATCAGCGTCCTCTACGGCACCGGCGCCAGTGGTTTCCAACCACCGGTGACCCTTGCCGAGGGCTTCTCCCACAACGACGTCGCGGTGGGCGACCTCAACGGCGACGGCCTGGCCGATCTGGCCACCACACGCCTCGGCCATGGGCAGATCGCCCTCTACTTCGCCGACGGGGCGCGCGGTTTCGGCGAGCCGCTCCTCATCCCCACCGAAGTGCTGGGAGACCAGCTGGCGATCGCCGATTTCAATGGCGACGGCCACCCGGACGTCGCCAACGGCGGGCAGGCCATCACCCTGTTGCTCGGCAACGGCGATGGCAACTTCCCCAACACCGACACCTTCCTTGCCGACCCGGGACGCCTCTCGGTAACGGACTTCGACGGCGACGGACGCCGCGACCTGCTGATCGGGGGGCCCTACAGCGCCACCGCCCTGCTCAACGGCGGCGACCCCCGGCACCCCTTCCACACCCGCACCGTGCCGATCGCCAACACCCCCGTCACCGCGGTGAGCGGCGACTTCAACGGCGATGGCCACCCGGACGTCGTCAGCGGCGAGCAAGTCCCGTTCTACGACGGCCCCAGCACCGTATCCCTGCTACTCGGGGATGGTCAGGGCGGCCTCGCCGCCGCCGGATCGTGGCCGGTCGGCACCGCCCTGTTGGACCTGGCGAGCGCCGATCTCGACGGCGACGGCCACCTCGACCTGGTGGCCGCGAACCGGGACTCCAGCGACCTCACGCTGCTCTTCGGCGATGGCGGCGGCGCGTTCCCGGACCGCATCACGCTCCCCACTGAAGGGACCCCGCGCGCCGTCACCACCGCTGACCTGGACGGCGACGGCCACGGGGAGCTGATCGTCACCGAGTCCTCCCCGCACCGCATTGAGGTCTACCGGGTCGACGAGGCCCGAGGCCTCGCCATCACCGTCGCCCTGCCGCAGGAGAACCCGCCACGGGCACCGGTGGTGGCCGACTTCACCGGCGACGGCCACCCCGATCTCGCGACATTCGGCGTCCCGCAGACGGACAACGGCTACGGGATGAGCCATGACACCCCGGGCGAAAGCGGCGCGCTGACCCTGTTCGTCGGTGACGGGGCGGGCGGCTTCACCGCGCGATCCCCTTTCGGCATCGGCCGCAAGGTCTCCAGCCTGATCGCCGTCGATTACGACGGCGACGGGGCCCTCGACCTACTCGCCCACAGCAAATCCGACGCCATCGAGCCCGCCGGCGAGCTGGTGCTGTTGGTGGGCGACGGCAACGGCGCCTTTCCCGAAGTGGTCTCACTCACCAGCGATGTCATCCTGGGCAGCGCCATCGGCGTACAGGCGGGCGACTTCGACGGCGACGGCCATCCGGACGTCGCCACCGCCCGCGGCTACTACCTCGTGATCTACTTCGGCGACGGCGCGCGCGGCGTGGCGGAGAGCGTCGTATACCCCGTGGGGCGGAGCCAGAGCGGCCTCGCCGGCGCGGACCTCAACAGCGACGGCGCGCCGGACCTGCTCCCGCTCGTGGGCTACTTCCTCCCCGCTGTGAAGGTGCTCCTCCGCCGCGCCCGCGCCGCCGACGGGAGCGACTGCCCCGCGGCCGCCCGCGCCACCCTCAGCGGCGATCTCGGCACCTTCCACCTGCCGCAGGTGGGCTACCGCTACCTGGGCGGCGAGCGCACCGTCGCGATGGAGCTGGAACGGGCCCCCGCCCTCCCCGGACTGGTCTACCGGCTGGCCCGGATCGAGGCGCTCGACGACGCGCCGAACGCCGCGTGTTCCCCCCCCTCCCTCGCCCTCGACCTGGCGCTGACCCTGCCCCGGCTGCACTACCAGAGCAGCGCCGGCGACGCCCTCTTCGAGGTGCTGATGGACTACCGGACGAGCGACGACGGCGACTACTTCCAGCTCCGCGAGCTCCGGCTGCTCGACACCCCGTGAACGCAGCGGTACGCACCGCCCCTTCAGGTCTCCAAATGAACCCACCAACCGCCCCCCATCGTCCGCCGCACGGCCCGCGCCGCCGCCGCGGCCTCGCCGCCCTCCTCCTCGGCGCCGCGGCCCTCGTCCCGCTCTCCGCCGCGGCCGCGCTCGAGCGGACCAACCTGTTCGTATCGAACAACTTCGCCAATTCCGGCAAGGCCCTGCTCCTCGGCGACTTCAACGAAGACGGACGGGAGGACGCGGTCAACTTCACCGCTACGGACCACGTCGAGGTGTCGATCAACCTGTGGGCGAGCGACCGGGAGGGGCGGTTCACCTTGAGCGGACAGACGGCGTTCCCCACGAACTGGCTCTATCGCGGCTACGGGGGCCTGACCGCCGGCGACTTCAACGGCGACGGCCACCTCGATCTGGTGGCCGTCGTCAGCAACGCCCAGAGCGGGACGGCGGCGCTGTTCCACGGCCACGGCGACGGCACCCTCAGCCTCGCCGCCAGCTACCCGGTGGGCGCCGGTGTGGGCGCCATCGCCAGCGACGACCTCGACCGCGACGGCTTCGCCGAGCTGATCCTCGCCAAGGCGCAGACCGACGCGCAGCAGAGCGAGCTGCGCTACGGTTTCGTCCAGGTGCTGTGGAACGACCGCAACGGCGGCCTCCAGCTCTCCTCCGTGCGCTACCCGACGGGGGAGATCGAACTGCCCCCGCCGAGCGGGGTGCCGATCATGTATACCGACCCGGTGGGGCCGAACGGCCTGCAGGTCACCGATCTCGACGGCGACGGCCACCCCGACCTGGTGGTCGCCAGCGGCTACCGCGGCCAGCACGACGCAACGGTCGGCCAGATCAGCGTCCTCTACGGCCAGGGCGCCCTCGGTTTCGAGGCACCGCTGCTCCTCGGCGCAGGCTTCACCCACGACGACGTGGCGGTGGCCGACCTCAACGGCGACGGCCTACCCGACCTGGTCACCGCGCAGGCCGCCGACTCCCGCTTCGCCCTTTACTTTGCCGACGGGGCGCGGGGCTTCGGCGAGCCGGCCCTGATCCCCGTCGACGCCCCGCCCAGCCAGCTGGAGGTGGCCGACTTCAACGGCGACGGCCACCCCGACATCGCCGGCGGAGACGCGGCGGTGACCCTGCTGTTCGGCGACGGCAGCGGCGAGTTCCCGGAGCGCTACGCCTTCCCCGCCGCCGCGCAGCGCCTGCGCGTATCGGACTTCGACCGCAACGGACGCCGCGACCTGCTGATCGGTGGCGCAACCAGCGCCACTTCCCTGCTCAACAACGGCGACCCCCTGCGTCCCTTCACCGCCCGCCTCGCCGTCACCGCCGAGATGCCGGTCCTGGCGGCGAGCGGCGACTTCAACGGCGACGGCCTTCCGGACCTGGCCACCGGTGGGTGCAGCAGCAGCAGCGGCCTCTGCAGCAGCAGCAGCGCCGGCGGGGTCTCCCTGCTGCTCGGGGACGGCCAGGGCGGACTCGCCTCCATCGGCACGTGGCCCGCCGGGAACGGACCGGCGGACCTCGTGGCCGCCGACCTCGACGACGACGGCCACCTCGATCTGGTGGTGGCGAACGAGGGGTCCAGCGATCTCACGCTGCTCTTCGGCGACGGTGCCGGCGGATTCCCCGACGTCGTCACCCTCCCCGTCGAAGGGCACCCGACCTTCGCCGCCGCCGCTGACCTGGACGGAGACGGACAGCGGGAGCTGATCGTCGCCCAGTGGTCCCCCCATCGGATCGAGGTGTTGCGCCGCACGATGGGACGGGACTTCGCCACCGCCACCACCTTCCCGCTGGAGCGTTCGCCGCGAACACCGGTCCTCGCCGACTTCACCGGCGATGGCCGCCTCGACCTGGTGGTGTTCGGCGTGGCGGAGACGGTGAGCGACTACGGCGTCATCGACGCCTCCGGGGAGAGCGGCGAACTGACCCTGCTGAGCGGCGACGGCGAGGGCGGCTTCGCCGCGGGCACCCCCTTCTCCATCGGCCGCAAGGTCGCCGCGCTGGCCGCCGTCGACTTCAACGGCGACGGCGCCCTCGACCTGCTGGCCCATAGCGCCCCGCCGGGAGGCGTCGACGCCCACGGCGAGCTCCTGCTGCTGCTCGGGGACGGCAGCGGCGCCTTCCCCGAGATGGCCACCCTCGCCTCCGCCCCCTACCTCTACGCCGCCTACGGCCTGCTGGCGGACGACTTCGACGACGACGGCCACCCGGACGTCGCCTTCACCGGCTACGCCTCGGACATCCCCCTGCAGATCTATTTCGGCGACGGCTCGCGCGGCGTGGCGGAATATGTCGAATACCCCGTGGGCTGGTACCAGAGCGGTCTCGCCAGCGCCGACCTCAACGGTGACGGCGCCCCGAACGTCCTCCCGCTGCTGAGCGACCTCCCCGGCGTGATGGTCCTGCTCCGCCGCAGCGCCGCCGACGGCAACGACTGCCCCGAGTCCTCCCGCGCCACCCTCACCGGCGACCTCAGCACCCTCCACCTGCCCCGGGTGAACTACCGCCACCTGGGCGGAGAGACCGCGGTATCCATGGAGCTGGAGCAGGTCCCCACGCTCCCCGGACTGGTCTACCGGGTCGACCGGATCGAGACGCTCGACGACACGCCGAACGCCGCGTGCGCCACCCCCGACCTTGCCCTGGACCTGACGCTGACCCTGCCCGAACTCCACTACCCGGGGGCCGGCGGTGATACCCGCTTCGAAGTGCGGATGGACTACCGGGCGAGCGACGACGGCGACTACTTCGAGGTGGGGGAGTACCGGCTGCTCGACACCCCCTGACCCGTCATCGGCGCCTTCCCGCATCACAAACCAGGGAAATCCTCCCTGTCACCGGGGAAAGACCCGAAGCGTGCACTTTTGGTATCGACGGATCGAGACGCAGTGAGACCGTTGCAGGCCGAAGGCGATGCGCCTTGCGGCGCGCACCGACAGCCCCCACCACCGAACCGCTGGCCGATGACCACATAACGAACAGGACGCCCACGATGGACCGAAACCGACCACTGATCCGCCGCCTTCTCTTCGGCCTGCTCGCCCTGGCGGCCGCCGCGCTCCCGCCCACCGCCGCGGCGGAGACGGACGCCTCGCCGCGCTTCGCTGGCGAGCGTTACGCCGTCGGCACCTACCCCTCCTCCGCGGTGGCGGGAGACTTCGACGAGGACGGCCACACCGACCTGGTGGTCACCCACATCCGCTCCCTCGATCTGTCGCTGCTGCTGGGCGACGGCACCGGTCGGTTCTCCTCGACGACCACCATCACGACCGGGGGCTACAGCGTCAGCGCCGTGGCCAACGGCGACCTGAACCGCGACGGCCACCTCGACCTGGCGGTGGCCGCCTGGAGCGGACAGCGCGTGCTCATCTTCTCGGGGGACGGTGCGGGCGGTTTCACCCTCACCGCGCAGCAGGCCACCGGCGGCCTGCCGAACCGGATCGTCGCCGCCGACCTGAACGGAGACGGCTGGCTCGACCTGGTGACCCTCAGCGGCTTCGTCTACACCAGCAACGTCTCGGTGCTGATGGGCGACGGCGCGGGCGGGTTTCTCCCCGCCACCACCCTATGGACCACCGGCATCCCGAGCGACGTCACCGTCGCCGACCTCAACGGCGACGGCATTCCCGATCTGGCGATGCCGCAGAGCAGCGACTTCGCGGTCTACCCGGGAACGGGCGACGGCTCCTTCTCCGCTCCGCTCACCTACCCTGTCGGCGACGACCCCACCCGCGTCCGCTTCGGCGAGTTCACCGGGGACGATCGGCTCGATGCGATCGTCGCCAGTACCTACTACGTCGACCCCGGCGAGTGGGGCCAGCGGGTCAGCCTGCTCGCCGGAGACGGCAACGGTGGATTCTCCGAACCGCAGACGGTCGCCGAGATCACCGCCGGGGATTTCGAGGTCGCCGACCTCGACGGCGACGGTCGACTGGATCTGGTGTTGGAGCACGGCGTGATCCTCGCCGACCCCGCCGGGGGATTCGCCCCACCGCTCCGCTTCCCGGTCACCAGCGAGGAGATGGATCGCCGGCAGATAATCCACCGTATACCGGTCGATCTGAACGAAGACGGCCTCCCCGACCTGGTGACCGTCAATCCCTACCGTGACAGCGTCTCGGTGCTGCCCAACCGCGCCCCGATGGAGCCCGCGATCTTCTTCACCGCCTACCCCGTCACCGGCACCCCGTCCGCCATGGCCGAGGCGGACTTCAACAACGACGGCATCGCCGACCTGGCGGTCAGCCACTACGACGACACCGCCGATCCGCCAACGGAGATCACCGCCGGTGCCGTGACCCTGCTGCTGGGCGACGGCGCCGGCGGTTTCACCACCCTCGCGCCGCTGCCGGTGGGCGGCCACCCGCAGGAGATCGTCGCGGCGGACCTCAACGGCGACGGCATCGCCGACCTGGTCAGCGCCGACGAGACGGCCGATGAGCTCTCGCTGCTGCTCGGCAACGGCGACGGCACCTTCGCCACCCCGCGCGCCCTGCCGGCGGGGGGGCAACCGAAGGAGGTCGCGGTGGCGGACGTGGACGGCGACACCCTGCCCGACCTGATCGCCATCAACTACGGCAGCGCGACGGTGACCCTGCTGCGGGGCGACGGAGCAGGGGGTTTCACCCCGCTCGAACCGCTCGCCGTCAATGCCCAGCCGATCCATCTGGCCGTGGGCGACCTAGACGGCAACGGCTACCCCGACCTGATCCTCGACAGCGGCCAACTCGCCTACCTCGAGATCCGCTACAACGGACCCGCCGGATTCGGCGCGCCGGCCCGCTTCCCGGCGGGGGGGCCGGTGAGCGACCTGGCCACCGCCGACTTCGACGGCGACGGCCATCTCGACCTGGCGGTGACCTTCGACACCGGGACCGACCCGAGCGCTGACGCAACCCCGGGCCTGCGGGTGTGGCCGGGCGACGGCGATCGCCACTTCGGCGACCCGATCGAGTTCCCCGCGGTGCAGACCGCCGCGGCCCTGCGCATCGCCGACCTGAACGGCGACGGCACCCCCGACATGGCGGTCGCCTCCCCCGCCGTCGGCGAGGTCGCGCTGGTGCTGAACGACGGCACGGGAGGCTTCGCCGAGGTGATCCACGTCGGCCAGACGGTGACCGGCGCGGCCCCGGTGGTGAGCGACCTCAACGGCGACTCCCGCGCCGACCTGGTCACCCTGAACGACGGCGCGTCGGCCGCGGCCGGGGTCTACCCGCTGCTCCAGCGGGGGGCGGCGGGAGAAGACGGGACACCGATCTCCGACAGTGGCACCGACAGTGGCGACGACGCCTGCCCGCCGGCAACGGTATCGCGCGATCTCCGGCACCTCGTCGTCCCCGCCGTGCGCTACCAGGTGGGACTCGGCGGGCTGTGGTTCCGGCTGGAGCTGCAACGGGTGGCGGACGGTGGCGCGTTGACCTACGCCCTCGCCGCCATGGAAGCCCAAGCGGCGCCGACGGACGACGCCTGCCGCCTGGCGACCCTGTCGCCTGCCGAGGGGATGGTGCTCCCCGACGTCCGCTACGACGCCCCCGGCGGCAGTCTCGCGCTGAGCGTCCGGTTCGCGTTGGAACAGCGGCAACAGGGCATCCGCTTCCGGGTGACCGGTTACGAACTGCTCGCCGAACCGTGAGGCGCTACGGCCCAACCGGCAATCCGGGCAACCGATATCGACCCACGGAGTTCGCATGAAGACCCTTTCGCGATCCCCCCTCCTGAGTGGGGCGCTGGCCATCCTGGCGCTCCTCGGCAGCCCCCTCCCCGCCGCGCACGCCCAGGCGACCGCCGGGGAGCGAAGCACCCTGTTCGAATCGAACCGCTTTGCCGCGGGTGGCTGGGGCATCCTCGCCGCCGACTTCGACGAGGACGGCCTGGAGGACCTCGCCACCACCTCGCAGCGCCTGGTGTCGATCCGCCTGAGCAGCGGCGACGGCCGGTTCACCGTGGCCAGCGAACTGGAGCTCCCCGGGACGCGCTGGCAGGACACCATGCGCGTGGTCGGAGCAGACTTCAACGGCGACGGCCACCTCGATCTGGCGGTCTTCGTCATCGGTTGGACGGAGCGAACGGCGAGCCTCTTCATGGGGCGGGGAGACGGCACCTTCTCCGCCGCCGACACCCTGACGCTGGACGCCGCGATCGAGACCATCGCCGCCGCCGACACCAACCGCGACGGCGCCCCCGACCTGCTCCTCGCCGGGGCGGAGAACGACCCACCGGAGAGCGACCACCGCATCGGCTTCATCCAGCCGATGTGGGGGGACGGCCGCGGCGGCTTCCGCCTCTCCCCCACCCACTACCCGACCGGCGGGAACGACCTCGACCCTACCTGGGAGCCCTACCTCCCCGCTCCCGCCGGTCCGAAGGCGGCGGTGGCGAGCGACCTCGACGGCGACGGCAACCCCGACCTGGTGGTCGCCACCTGCTTCCGGTTCTGGCAGGCGCGTCATCCCGGCCACCTCAGCGTGCTCTACGGCGATGGCCACGGCGGCTTCCGGGCCCCCACCACCCTCGACGACGGGGAGTGCTTCAAGACGGTCGCGATCGCCGACTTCAACGGTGACGGACACCCCGACCTGGTCGCCTCCGCCCCCTCCCGCGAGCAGCTCCTGGTCCACCTCGCCGACGGCGCCGGCGGCTTCGGCGAGCCGCTCGCCCTCGCCGCCGACGTAGGGACCATCGACCTGGCGACGGCCGACCTCGACGGCGACGGCGCGGTGGACATCGTCGCCGGCTCCAGCGCCGCGGTGACCATCCTGCCTGGCGACGGCAACGGCGCCTTTCCCGCCCCCTACTCCTTCCCCGACGACGTCACGAGCGTGCGGATCGCCGACTTCAACGGCGATACACGCCCCGATCTGCTGCTCACCGGCGAACACGGCGCGACCACCCTGCTCAACGACGGCGATCCCCTGCGCCCCTTCCACTTTCCCTTCATCCCACCCTTCGCCGTCACCGGCGCCATGCCGACTTCCGCGGTGAGCGGCGACTTCGACGGCGACGGCCACCCCGACATCGTTACCGCCGACAGCGGCACGCGCACGGTCGGCGAACCGGACCCGGCCACCGGACTGGCGGCGCGGGAACCGGTCAGCGGGATATCGCTGTACCGCGGGGACGGGCGCGGCGGACTCACCGCAGCCGGCTGGTGGGAGATCGGCGCCGGGGGGCTGGGAGGGCTCACCACCACCGACCTCGACGGCGACGGCAACGCGGATCTGGTCGCCGCCGACGGCAGCGCCGGTGAAATCGTGTTGCTGTACGGCGACGGCCAAGGCGACTTCCCGTTCACCGCCACCCTCCCGGTGGAGGGGACCCTGCGCTCGGTCACCCCGGCCGACCTCGATGGCGACGGCCGCCCCGACCTGATCGCGGCGACCGCGAGACCGAACCAGGTCGCACTGTTCCTCGGGGCGGAGGGACGGACCTTCACCACCGGCGCCATCGTCCCCCTCGGCAACCCGCCCCAGTCGAGGAGCTTGGCCGACTTCAACGGGGACGGTCACCCCGACCTGATGGTCTCCACCGCCGAGGAGACGGGCCCGATATTCAACAAGTGGATCATCGGCGACGTCGGGCAGTTGGAACTGCTCGCGGGGGATGGCAACGGCGGCCTCCAGGTGCCGGAGGCGTTCAACATCGGGCGGGTGGCACAGGCGGTCAGGGCGACCGACTTCGACGGCGATGAAACCGCCGATCTGCTGGTCTACAGCGCGCCGCCCTACGACCGGGCGAACGGCGAACTGCTGCTGCTGCACGGCAACGGGGATGGCTCTTTCGCCTCCCCCAGCGTTCTGGTCAGCGCCCCCGATTTCAGTTACCTCACCCACCTGACGGCGGCCGACTTCGACGGCGACGGGCACCCGGACGTCGCCGCCGTCCTATTCTCCGATTTGCGACTGCTGTTCGGCGACGGTAGCGGCGGCATCACGGAGAGCGCCGATTTCACGCTCGGCGGCTATGTGAGCGGCGCGACCGTGGTCGACCTCAACGGCGACGGCGGACCGGAGCTGGTCTCCCTGATACCCAACCTCCCCGCCGTATCGGTGCTCCTCCACCGCAGCACGGCGAGCGCCGACGACTGTCCCACCGCCACCCTCACCGCCGACCTCGCGACGCTCCACCTGCCGCAGGTCGACTACCGCAACCTCACCGGTGAGACGACGATCGCCCTGGAGCTGGCGCGCGACCCTGCGTTGGGGGAACTGGTCTACCGCGTGGAGCGGGTGGAGACGGCCGACGCCACGCAGGAGCCGACCTGTTCCAGCGCGGCCCTCTCCCCGAACCTGGCGCTGGAGCTGCCGGAACTGCACTACCGGGGCGACGGCGGCGACGCCCGCTTCGCGGTGTGGATGGAGTACCGGACGATCGACGGCGGCGACTACTTCGAGGTACAGCGGTACCAGTTGCTGGGCAGCCCTTGAACGAACCCGCTTTGGCCGGCGCTCAGCCAGCGGGAGGATCGGCGTCCGCGGTGGGAAGTTATTCTTTCGCGGGCCCTAAGGTTCCCTACGCCGGCGCCGAGGCCGGCTCGACGGCGGGCGACTCGTCGCTGCAGACCCGGTTGCGCCCCTCCCGCTTGGCCCGGTAGAGCGCCTCGTCGGCGCGCTTGACGAAGCGCTCGGCGCTGTCCTCCGGGTGCCACGCGGAGATCCCGAAACTGCTGGTCACCGTGCCCACCCGGGGATGGTCGTAGGCGGAGAGTAGCGCCCGCAGCTTCTCGGCAAGCCCCGCGGCGGCGTGCAGGTCGTCATCGCGCAGCAGCAGCACGAACTCCTCGCCGCCCCAGCGGCCGAAGAAGTCCACCGCGCGGATCGAGCCGGAGACCAGCTGCGCCACCGCCTTCAGCACCTCGTCGCCGACGTCGTGGCCGTAGTGGTCGTTGACCCGCTTGAAGTGGTCGATGTCGAAGAGGATCAGCGCCATCGGGCCGGGGTGGCGCCGCTTGTGGGCGATCTCGTCGGCCAGCCGTTCGGTGAAGCTGCGCCGGTTGCGCACGCCGGTCAGCGCGTCGTGGGAGGCGAAGTAGTCCTTCTCGGTGAGCAGCCGGTCGGCCACCTCCAGCAGCTGGTTGAAGCTGCGGCTGATGCGCCCGATCTCGTCGCCCGACTCCACCGGGATGCGGTTGGCGAAGTCCTGGCTGGAGGCGATGCCCTCGATGCTGTTGAGCATCCGGTCGAGCGCCCGCAGCAGGCTGACGATCGAGGAGATGGTGAGCGCCGCCACCAGCAACCCGACCAGTAGGGTCGCCGCGATGCCGAGGAACATCAGCCGGTTGAGGCTGGCCAGGTCGTGTCCGGAGCGCTCCACCACCCGAGCGAGCACCCAGTCCTCCACCTCCTTGATGCGGTCCACCGCCGCGGTCGCCGTCGCCCACCAGCGCCCCACCGCCATCCCCGACGGCAGCGCCCCGTCCTCGGCGAAGCGGGTCACCGCCGCCAGGGTGGTCGCCACCTCGGGCGAGGCGAAGCGGGCCTCGAAGCGCTGGCGGCTGGCATCCGAGGCCTCCAGGCGGAACTTGCGCAGCTCCTCGTCGAACAGGCTCTTCAGCCGCACCACGCTCAACCGCGCCTGCGCGTCGCGCCCGTGGTCCTCGATGCCGTAGCCGACGGTGGCGCGCAACTGCCCCAGGTACTCCTTCGCCGCCACCAGCCGGGCGTGGGCGGCGACATCATCCTCCCGCGAGGCGCCATCCGGTCGCCGGGTGAGGCCGTCCATCTCATCGGTCAGCCGGCGGATCACCCGGGTGTAGCGGTCGCGCGCCGCCAGCGGTTTGAAACTGTCGGCATCGACCGACTGACGAATCCCCGCCACCTCGGCGGCCAAGCGCACCCCACCGCCCGCGGCCACCAGCCCCGCCACCGCGTCATCGGTCAGCGTGCGCTGGTGGAGCACCTCCCCGCGGTCGCCGCCGGAGAGGACGATGGTGGTCAACCCCCGCTCCTTTTGCAGTTCATGGACCACCCGCGAATGGGCATCGATACTGCGGGTGTTGTGGGAGATCGCCTCGATCAGACGGTACTGGTCGAGATAGGCGTCGTACTGACGCCACAGGGCGAAACAGAGCGCGACCAGCGCAGAGAAGCCGAGCAGCAGGATCTTTTGTCGGAGGGTCATGGGGAGGGTTCCGGGTCGTCCATCGGGCGCCCCCTGTTGGCGGGGGTCATTGTTGGCGTAGATGGTACGGAACCGCTCCGCGGCTGGCTACCCACCTGAGGCACTTGTCCCAATGAAAATGGTAGCGCGCTGGAAGAACGCCGACACGCCCTCTGACATTAACTTCAGAGCCCGAAAAAACCTACAAAAAGGGTGACCATCATTCTCGAGCCTTATTCGCGCCGACAAAATACCCTGTCAACACCGCGAACAGCTTGTAGAACACAGCGAGAATATTATCCGCCACATCAGAGCCAATAAGAATGAGATACATCCACAAGACTAAAACAACACCGGAGGAACCAATAACGAAATACAAGAAAAATACTATCATCCTCTCTTTCGCATCGACATTTAATTTACTCTGCCCAGCTCCTACATTACCCTCCTTAACTTCTTCAGCTTTTTCTGCCTCTCGACCACATGGAACAAACATCCATCTTCTCAACATCACACCCGCCTCACATCAAATCAGTTTCTGAAGCTTCTCCATCCAAAACTATCCGAACGCTGTTCTTAGTTAAGATATCTCGACCGATGAACGCATCTCGGTCATCGTAGTTCATCAACATCGGGCTATCACCCCAGTTAACAACGGCTCTAAACGTAAAATCAATACCTTTCCGCCCCCCGTTTCTTCCAACAACTGAACACGGCCGTTTAATTAAATAATATTTATAGGATTTCCCCCAAAGCCTCTCTTTTTTCCCCTCGTCATTCACGTTACTATTCCATCTAATTCGCCTCTTTCTCGTAATGATATTATTTTTGACTAGAATCTCATAACTAATACTAGAAAATGGACAGCCGGTATCAAAATCGCCCTTGATCCGCTTTGGCTCACCAGACAAGTCGTAAAATTCAAAAGTGATGGTAGGATAAATAGTATCATCATCTTTACGAGACCAGCCAGTACCATACTCCTCGACGACTACCGGCCTAGAGTAGGCGTAAACCAAGCATCCTTCACTCTCGGAGAATTGATCTAAATCGTCGCTTAGCGGGGCATCAGACATTTTACCGGATGCCACAACTTGCCCAGGACGATGAGCAATCAATACCCAATCTATACTGCGGTCTTTGCAAAACACGTCCCTTACATATGGCATATTCTCCTCATCTGCCCTTTGATAAAGCGAATCAACCTCATCGTCCGAAAGTTGGTGAAACTGAGCAAGCGTTATACAAAATGGGTCTTTCAACCAGGACTTACTCAGATCCGTTCTAATGGGAATCAAGCCTTCATGCGGGCTCTCCATAGATCTTTTTATTTCGTTAATCTCATCGATAAATTTCTTATATCGCACACCAAAAGTCGGCGGCAAAGGCTTCTCAATCCTCATATCCGGACGCAGCTTGTGAACCCTCATTCGCCACTCCGGCTGATCAGCATATGCGCTCATAACAGCAATTGGTATATCGCTATTTATTGTTCGGACTCTCTCTGCAACCTCGATTCCGTCCATATCTGGCATCCTCAAGTCAACGAACACCATCTCACATCGACCAAGGTTTTTCTCAACCAACCTAACGCCATCTTCACCCGTACTAGCAGTCATAACGGACATACCACTTCCCTCAAAAAAAGAGGTCGCCTCACTCAAAAATGTAACGTCATCGTCAATCAATATAGATATACCAGACATCCCGACACCCCCAAATTTCCTAATCACTCGCAACTAACCGGCAGCACGATAACAACGGATGTATATTTTCCAAACTCGGATCTTACCCCAATATTCCCGCCATGACTATCCCTGATAATTCTCTCGCATATGGGAAGCCCGAATCCACTACCCTGGGTACCTTTAGTGGTAAACAAATATTCAAATACTTTCTTACGAACATCTTCATTCATTCCTATTCCATTATCTTTTATCAACACCTCAATACGTTCACCACGCAACTTTCTAACCACGACATCTATACGCCCACCCTTATCCCCCTTTTTATTAATCGCATACACAGAATTATTGATCACATTAACGAACACCTGCTCAATCTGCCTTCTATCCCAACAAACTTTAATATCTTTAACGCCATCCCCTTTATACGAAGCAGCCCATTGAATAACTCCTGCCGGGGTATTTCTGATAAATCGCTGCTCGTAAATATACCCAACATAATCAATTATGTCGCTCAGAGAACACCACCTGAAATCCGGATCTTGACTTTTTGAATACCCCAAAAACCCACCAAATAAATCTTTTAAATATGTTGTCCAATGTTCCAGCTCTTCCAGAACACGGACAGTATTAGTTTTATTTCGAGTAGATTCCGGAATCAAAGAGACTAAAGATGACAACCAATGATTTATCGAGTTCATTGTGTGTCTTGCATCGTGAACAAAACTCAACGCAACTATACCAGGATTTGCCATTTGCGCTGTACTTAATATCTGCTCATTCCTATTTAATATAGTTTCATTTAGCTCGGCGTTTCGCAGAGCGATAGCACTACTAGCCGCTAAGTTTCTTAGAAAATAAATTTCTTTTGGAAGAAAAGAAGAACGCCTTTTTGCGTACACATTAATAACACCGTAAACACTATCACCAGCAACAAGAGGCATAGATATCATGGATTTTAGCATATGCGAACGAGCAAACCCTTGCCTTAAAAATCCCTTTTTTGGATTTTCTATATTATCCACCTCTTGATGAACTTTGGTAACTTTACCACCACCATCGGCATTAAGCCTAACTTTAGCCTCCGCTTTTCGAATAACACCCCATGACACTCCTCCGCCACTTGCCGGCATATCATAGGCAGAATAACTTTTCAAATTTACACCTGTATATGATGCTAATTCGAGAACCTCATTAGGTCCCTTGCTCTTTTTTAACCACACTGTAGCAACAGGCGCCTCAAGCAACTCTGACGCCGTCACACACAATGTATTACAAATCTTTTTTCTTTCAACGTCATCAAATCTCACCTCTCCCAAACGAACAGCAGATTCGCTAAGCCTTTTGTTCTGAATAACAATAGAACTTTCCTGAGCCAATGTATTTATAAAAATAACCTCATGCCCAGAAAAGAAATTCACCTCTTCCGATGCCAGCGTGAGAAGGCCAACCACTCGATTTCCATACAATAGAGGCGCAATCACTTCACTCTCAATATCAATTCCCCCAACGAATTTCCGATATGATGTATCAACTTCACCACCCGGCCATCTGTATGGCTTTCTATGCCTACAAACCCATGAAATCAATCCATGCTCATTAATATTAATATCCGGTATATTATCTTTATTTAACCCATGACAAATGAAAAAATGATCTCTTAGGCTCTCCGAGTCTTTATTGAAAAGACATATATACCCATAGGAACACCCCAGCGCTTCTATCAATTCACCAAGAATTGATTTAAGATTTGCCTTCAAATCATCGTGAGCAGATATACTCCTATGGGTTCTTTCAATTACAGCACTTTTTACTCGGTTACTCTCACTATCTTCGGATAACTTATGGCTTTCAACAGCAGCCCCCATCAAATTACTCAGTGTTTCAAAAAAACCTTGACCAACTTCAGTTAGCGATTTTCCTTCGTTATCCACGTAGTTCGGCTGCGAAAACTCATTATCTCGCACCAAATTAAACATCAATATCGCCCCATAAACCGACGAATCACCACGCTTTATAGGAATATAGGCGATTGGATATGACGGATCGACGCCTATTGCGTTATATTCCTTCCACCCAATATCTTCAGCGGAAACAAATCCCGGACCGCAAAATTCACTACCAACAGTTGGATGAGCAATAATAGATTCCCCTACAAGCTCCTTCTTTGTCGACTTTATTATTTGACACTCTCTTCCTTCCACCCCTTCGTGGTGACTCTTCGTCACCACACACACGTCCATAGCAACGACCTCAACCAAATAGCTCATCGCGGAATCAAAAAGCTCGTCAAGAATGTTTGTCTTCAGCATCAACCTAGACAGTTCATTTAACATTCTCAATTCTTTCTTTTCATTAATATTCTGTATAACCAGCGACACCTGATTTCCAAGGCTCTTCAAGAACCCCTTCTCTTCATCTGCAAATATATGGTAAAAAGGAACCCCAACAATGAGAACCCCAAACGGCATTGACGATAGATTGTTTTTTATCGGTATGATAGCCAAGGAAGTCTTATCAGGAATACCGCCAACCAATCCATCAGCATACAGTTCCGTATTTTTATAGTCAGCACATACAAAAGAACTTTCCGAACCTACAACCTCGCTCCAAATACTACTGCGACAATTGATCGATTTATTTCCATATTTTTTTAAAAACTCACTACCCGCCTTCATATCCATCAATTGTCGGCCGCTATTGAGAATATATATTCCACTAAATATGTAATCATGAAATGCAATCCCTTCAATCAAATCGCATATTTTTTCATAAATATCACCTCCCTCTATATCAGCCAACAAAGAATCTAGATCATTTATAGATGAAGAACGCACCAAATACATGACTTTCCCAAGACACGAGTCAACCATTTTGGCTAGCGAAATAAATTTATCAATTTCATCAGACGAAAATCTTGGCCCAGGACCATCATGCGTAATAGTAATATATTCAAATGGGTGATTTTCGTTCTGAAAAACATAAGCCATCGCATCATCAAATACAATTAAATTGCTATCCAGAACCCCCACAAGAACACCATCTATATTTCTATTTTGAACCCTCAAATAACTTAATTCAGATTTGTCGAATTTACATAATTTTACATTTTCATCACGAGACTTATTGCTTCCTCTCGGGCGGAGCGACTTACATTCACCAATTTTTGAGATGTATGCCAACTGAACACTAGCCCCCTGCAACCAGTCGTCCACATAAATACCCACACTAAGCAATAAGTCGTCAATATTTTCACAACCAACTATTTTTGCCAAATCAGAAGACACATTTGCCAGCACGTTGCTTTTGTTGAAATCCATACCCCCCCCTGATAAACTTATTCTTCTCAACGCTGGTCCGATTATCTAAAAGACCGATTCTTACATATATGATATCCTATAGGATCTCCTAACAAATCCTATACTTTTGCTATACCCCCATACTAACCAAAACAAATTCAGCATCTACTTATAAAACAAAAATCCAACAATCCGATTCTTTTATTTACTTTGTAAATAACACTCCCCTTTTCCGACCATTACGTCCACGTGACCCTTACACGATCGGTGATTCATATCTGCCTTGTAGACAGAGACATGAAACCACACTAAGTCTGCTGACTAGTCTCCCAACGAAGCAGGAAAACCGCCTCGCTCAGTCAACTTAATATGAGCATCAGAAAGATCGCTCTCGAATTTTATAGCCTAAAAAGCCAAAATTCGCGCATCTATGTCATGAAATTGAAGGATAACCAAATCGTCTCACTATTCCAATACTTCGTCTCTCGATCATTCTGCGCCGCGATCGAGGTAATTGCGCCATCCGCCCAGGGCCGTGATCTCCTCCGCCCCGTCAAGCGCCGCCGATTCGCAGAGAAAACCCTTCTCCAGACCACCGTCCGCCAGCTCCACCGAACCGATGGCGAGCGGCGCGGGGACCAGCGCCATGAAGGAGCCGAAGGCCGACTCGGGCAGCTCCCACAGCTCCACCTCGACGGCGCCGCCGCCCTCCTCCACCCGCACCAGCCCCGGCCGCTTCGGCGGACCACCGGGCAGGGCGTAGAAGCGGTAGTTCGGCGCGGTGGAGGTACGCTCCAGCAGACGCGCACCGCGCTCGGCGAGCTGGTGGTTCAGCGGCAAACCCGCCATGTGGGCGCCGCACACCGCCAGCCGCATCCAGCGCCCGCCCTCGCCCGTCTCCTCCTCGCCGAGCAGGCGGGCGGCGTAGTCGGCGAGCGCCGCATCGTCGCAGGCGGGGCCGACCAGGGTGACGCCATAAGGCAAGCCGTTGGCGCCGAGGCCGGCCGGTACGGCCACCGCCGCCAGATCCAGCAGGTTCATGAAGTTGGTGTAGTAGCCGAGATTCGCGTTGAGGCGGATCGGGTCGGCCTCCACCTCGGCAATGGTGTAGATGGTGCCGGCGGTGGGGGTGACAATGAAGTCGACGGTATGCAACTCGCGGTCGGCCTGGCGCTTCAGCTCGGCCAGCCGATATTGGGCCTGGAAGGCGGCCACCGCGCCGGCCTGCGCCGCCGGCTCGATGATCGCGCGGGTCACCGGCAGCAGCGCCTCGGGGTTCGACTCGATCAGCGGCTGCACCGCGGCGTAGCGCTCGGCCACCCACGGCCCCTCGTAGAGCAGGCGGGCGGCGTCGAGGAAGGGCTGGAAGTCGATCGCCACCGCCTCGCCGCCGAGGGACTCCAGCTTCACCACCTGTTCGGTGAACAGCCGCTCCATCTCCGCGTCGCCGAAGAACTCCAACTGGTCCTCGCGCGGCACGCCGAAGATGAAGCGCGGACGCGCCGCCACCCCCGGTGCCATCAGCCGCGCGTAGGGATCGTCGTCGTCGTAGCAGCCGGCCACCGCGGTCACCGCGCGGGCGTCGCTCACCGTGTGGGCGAAGACGGTGACGCAGTCGAGGGTGCGACAGGCGGGCACCACACCACTCGTGCTCAGCCAACCGCGGGTCCCTTTGATCCCTACCAGGTTATTGAAGGCGGCGGGGACCCGGCCGGAGCCGGCGGTGTCGGTGCCGAGCGAGAAGGCGGCGAGCCCCTTGGCCACCGCCACTGCGGAGCCGGAGCTGGAGCCGCCGGAGAGGTAGTCGGGGTTGAAGGCGTTGCGGGTCGCGCCCCACGGCGAGCGCACCCCCACCAGGCCGGTGGCGAACTGGTCGAGGTTGGCCTTGCCCACCGGCAGTGCGCCGGCCTCGATCAGCCGCTCGACGACGAAGGCGGAGCGCTCCGGGGTGTAGGTGAAGGCGGCACAACCGGCGCTGGTCGGCACCCCGGTAAGGTCGATGTTGTCCTTGATCGCGAAGGGGATGCCGTAGAGCGGCAGCGACGCGGGGTCCAGCCCGTCGAGGCGGGCCAGCCACGGCTCCATCAGCTCCAGTGAGGGGGGCGTGATCCACAGGTTGTGGTCGGCCAGTCCGGCCGCACGCTCGACGATGCCGGCGGCGACCTCCCGCGGGGTGGTCTCGCCGTTGCGGTAGGCGGCAAGCAGCGCGTCGATGGTCAGTTTCATGCGTTATTCCCCAGTTTCAATACCAGCAGCGGCTGCCCCGGCTGCACCTGGGCGCCGGCGCGGCAGAGGATGCGGGCGACCCGCCCGGCGTGCTCGGCGTGCAGCCCGATCTCCATCTTCATCGACTCCAGCACCATCAGCGGGTCGCCGGCGGCGACCGCCTGCCCCTCTTCCACCGCCAGTTGCCAGACGCTGCCGTGGACGTGGGCCTCCACCGCCACCTCGCCGTCGGCCAGCGCCAGCTCCTCCGCGTCGGCGTCGATCAGCGCCCCCTCGTCGTGCTCGAAGTGGGCCTGGCCGGTGGCGATCCAGCGCTCGCGCTCCGCGTCGAAGGCGGCCTGCCGCTTCGCCTGGAACGCCTCGATCTGCGCCGCGTTGTCGGCCAGGAAGCGGTTGTAGTCGCGCAGCCGGAAGGTGGTCTCCTCGATCTTCAGCGGGTAGTCACCGCGCGGGAAGCGCTCACGGATATCCTTCAGCTCCTCGGCACTCACCGGGTAGAAGCGGATCTGATCGAAGAAGCGCAGCAGCCACGGTTTGTCGAACTCGCGGGTGCGCCGGTAGCGGTTCCACATCTGTAGCGTGCGGCCGACGAACTGGTAGCCGCCGGGCCCCTCCATGCCGTAGACGCAGAGGTAGGAGCCGCCGATGCCCACCGCGTTCTCCGGGGTCCAGGTGCGCGCCGGGTTGTATTTGGTGGTGACCAGCCGGTGGCGCGGGTCCATCGGCGTGGCGACCGGGGCGCCGAGGTAGACGTCGCCGAGGCCCATCACCAGGTAGCTGGCACCGAAGACGATCTCCTTCACCGCCTCGATGTCGTCGAGGCCGTTGATCCGGCGGATGAACTCGATATTGCTCGGGCACCACGGGGCCTCCTTGCGCACCGACTGCATGTACTTGTCGATGGCCAAGCGGGTGGCTGCGTCGTCCCAGGAGAGCGGCAGGTGGACCACCCGCGCCGGCACCTCCAGGTCGTCGATCTCCGCCAGCGTCCGCTCCACCGCCTCCAGCCGGTCGAGCAGCGCCTCCAGGGGGATCACCCGGCTGTCGTAGTGGAGCTGCAACGAACGGATACCGGGGGTCAGCTCGAGCACCCCGTCGATGGGCTGCTCGCGCAGCTTGAGCATCAGCGCGTGGACCCGGAAGCGCAGGTTGATGTCGAGCGCCATCGGACCGTATTCCACCAGCAGGTATTTGTCGCCGGAGGGGCGGTAGGCCACCGCCACCGGATTCTCCATCTCGCTCAGACGGCGCACCACCGGGTTGCCCAATGCGGCCCGCTCGACCGTCAGAGGTTGCGGCGCGAGGGTCTCGATGGCGGCGTCCCGGGCCCGCTCCATGGCGTTGGCGGTGGCCTGGCTCACCGGCACGAAGCGCACCTTGTCGCCGGGGCTCAACTGCCCCATCTTCCAGCGGTCGGCGCGGACGAGGGTCGCCGGGCAGACGAAGCCGCCGAGGCTGGGGCCGTCGGGGCCGAGGATCACCGGCATGTCGCCGGTGAAGTCCACGGTGCCGATGGCGTAGGCGTTGTCGTGCAGGTTGGAGGGGTGGAGCCCCGCCTCGCCGCCGTCGGCCCGCGCCCACTGGGGCTTGGGGCCGATCAGCCGCACGCCGGTGCGGCTGGAGTTGTAGTGGACCTCCCAGCGGCTGGCGAAGAAGGTATCGATGTCCCGCTCGGTGAAAAAGTCGGGGGCGCCGTGGGGGCCGTAGATGACGTGCAGGGTCCAGTCGCGACTCAGCGCCGGGCGCAGCGCCACGGGCGCTTCGAGGGATCCTGCGGACACGGCCGGCGGCGCCAGATGGAGCACGTCGCCGACCCGCAGGGTACGCCCGCCGTGGCCGCCGAACTGGCCGAGGGTGAAGGTGGCGCGGCTGCCCAGGTAGGCCGGCACCTGGATGCCGCCGGCCACCGCCAGATAGGCGCGGGCACCGGCGCCCTGCACCGCGCCGAGGGCCAGGGTCCGCCCGCGCGCCACCCGCAGCGGGCGCCAGAAGGGGACCGGCTCGCCGTCCAGGGTCGCCGCCATCGGCGCGCCAGTCAGGCAGATGTCGCAGGCGACGTTGAAGCGCAGGGTGGGGCCGTTGACGGTCAGCTCCAGCCCCGCCGCCTGCGGCGGATTGCCGAGCAGGCGGTTGGCGAGGCGGAAAGAGTAGTCGTCCATCGGCCCCGAGGGGGGCACGCCGATGTCCCAGTAGCCCTGACGGCCGGGGAAGTCCTGCACCGTGGTCTGGGTGCCGGGGGCCAGCACGTCGATGGTGGAGGCGTGGAAGTCGAAGTGGTTGAGGTAGCGGGTGGTCGCCTCACCGCGGGCGAACACCCCGTCGGCGACCACCTGGCGCAGGTAGTCGAGGTTGGTCTCGATGCCGGCCAGCTCTACCCGCTCCAGCGCCGCGGCCAGCTTGGCCCGCGCCGCGTCGCGATCGGCGCCGTGGACGATCAGCTTGGCCAGCATCGGGTCGTAGAAGGGGGGCACCTCCACCCCGGCGGCGATCCAGTGGTCGCAGCGCACCCCCTCCGGGAAACGCACATGGGTGAGCAGCCCCGAGGAGGGCTGGAAGCGCTTGCGCGGGTCCTCGGCGTAGAGCCGCACCTGGATCGCGTGACCGGCCGGCGCCGGCTCCTCCGCCGGCAGCTCCAGCTCGCCGGCGGCCAGCCGCACCATCCACTCCACCAGATCGACGCCGGTGACCATCTCGGTCACCCCGTGCTCCACCTGCAGGCGGGTGTTCACCTCCAGGAAATAGAACGCCTCGCTCTGCGGGTCGTAGATGAACTCCACGGTGCCCGCCGAACGGTAGGCCACCGCCTCGCCGAGGCGCCGGGCGGTGGCCAGCATCGCCTCGCGCACCGGCTGCGGCAGGTTGGGGGCGGGGGTCTCCTCGACCACCTTCTGGTTGCGCCGCTGCAGCGAGCAGTCGCGCTCGCCCAAGGCCACCACCCGCCCCTCGCCATCGCCGAAGATCTGCACCTCGATGTGGCGGGCGTGCTCGACGTACTTTTCGAGGAAGATGCCGGCGTTGGAGAAGTTGTTGCGGCCGAGGCGGCGCACCGAATCGAAGGCATCGGAGAGCTCCTCCTCGTCGTGACAGAGCTGCATGCCGATGCCGCCGCCGCCGGCGGTGCTCTTGAGCATCACCGGATAGCCGATCATCGCCGCCTCCTGACGGGCGTGCTCCAGCTCCTCCAGCAGGCCGGTGCCGGGCAGCAGCGGCACCCCGCTCGCCTCGGCCAGGGCGCGCGCGGTGTGCTTGAGGCCGAAGTCGCGCAGCTGCTTCGGGGTGGGGCCGATGAAGGCGATGCCGCGCGCCTCGCACGCCTCGGCGAAGGCGGCGTTCTCGCTGAGGAAGCCGTAGCCGGGGTGGATCGCGCGAGCGCCGCTGGCCTCGGCGACCTGGAGGATCTTGCCGACGTCGAGGTAGGTGTCGGCGGCCAGCGCCTCGCCGATGAGGTGGGCCTCGTCGGCCTGCTCGACGTGCAGCGAGTGGGCATCGGCCTTGGAGTAAACGGCCACCGAGCCGACGCCCATGGCGCGCAGGGTGCGCTGGATGCGGCAGGCGATGGCGCCGCGATTGGCGATCAGGACCTTTTCGAACATTGGAGTACGCCTGTCACGGGTCGTCCCGTGGAATGAATCGCGGCAGCGGGGTCGTCCCCGGCCGAGGTAATCATGGAACATCCAACCGACGGCACCACCCTCCCCTGTAGGAGCGGCCCCTAGGCCGCGATGGTGCGGAGTGCCGCAGGCTGAATCTGCTTGCGGGGGTTGGCGGAAGGGGCGCCCGGCTTCCGCATCCTGCTCGCGCCAAGCACCTGCTTCCCTGTAGGCAATCGCGGCCTAGGGGCCGCTCCTACAGGGAACGCCGTGCCCCCCGCTCAATCCCAGATCAACATCCGCGCCGGCGTCGGGTTGTAGGCGTTGCACGGGTTGTTGAGCTGCGGGCAGTTGGAGACCAGCACGATCACGTCCATCGCCGCCTCCAGCTCCACGTACTTGCCCGGCGCGGAGATGCCGTCCTCGAAGGTGAGCCCCCCCTCCGGCGTCACCGGCACGTTCATGAAGAAGTTGATGTTGCCGGTGAGATCCCGCTTGCCCATGTCGTAATCCGACTCGGCCAGCGCGATCAGGTAGTTGTCGCGGCAGTTGTGCATCGGCCGCTTGTCCAGCGCGTAGCGCACCTGGTTGCTCTCCGCGGCGCAGGCGCCGCCCAGGGTGTCGTGGCGACCGCAGGTGTCGGCGACGATGGTCAGCATCACCCGGCCCTGGTCGGAGCGCAGCCGCGAGCCGGTGGTGAGGTAGATGTTGCCCTGGCCGCGCACGGTGTCGGCGGCGCTGTAGCGCTCGCTCGGGTCGGCCGCGTTGTAGAACAGGGTGTCCACCGCCTGGTTGCCCTTGAGGTCGACGATACGCAGGGTCTGGCCCGCCTTCAGCTCGTGCAGCCACGGCTCGCCGGCGGGGACCTCGAAATCATAGACCGCGGTGGCGGGGTCACGGGTACTTTCGATCAGTTGCTGTTCACTCACCGGTCCGCTCCTCCGTATTGGCAGTGGTAGATGGCGGTATTGTCGAAGCCGCGGCGGTTCTCCTCGCAGGAGGTACGACAAGGGTCGTCGTCGCCCGGCGGGTCGTTGCGCCAGATCGCCAGCTCCACCGGCTTGGGGTTCCAGCCGTGGGCCAGATCCAGCGGGTGGGGGCAGGTATTGAGCACCACCAGGGTGTCCATCTCGGCGCGCAGGTCGACGAAGTCGCCCGCCTTCGAGTGGCCCTCGTGGAAGTGCAGCGCACCGGAGTCGTCGACGGTCACCTTGGAGAAGAGATTGAGGTTGGCCACCAGGTCGCGCTTGCCCAGCCCCCACTTGCCCAACTCGATCAGGAACAGCTCGCGGCCGTTGCGGTGGAAGCCGTTGCGCAGCTCCTGGTAACGCCCCTCGCCGTACTGGCGGCGCACCTCCTCGGCGTTGGAGACGCCGCACATCGTATCGTGCCAGCCACAAGAATCTTCGGTCAGCGAGAGCAGCACGCGCCCCATGTCGGAGTAGCAGACGTGGCCCTTGGTGAGGAAGGCGGTGTGCTGCGCCTTCAGGGTGTCGGCGGCGTTGTAGCGCTCCAGCTTCTCGGCGGCGTTGTAGGCGAGCAGCGAGACGTTGGCCCCGCCGTTGGGGTCGGTGAGCCGCAGGGTGAAGCCGCGGCGGATGATGAAGGACCAATTGCGCGCCCCCGGGAGGCTCTCCCGGTGGACCACGCGGGTCGGGTCGAGGTCGGTCTGGGTCATGGTCGTACTCTCGAAATCAGGGTGTACGGATAGCCGGTTGAGATCGGGTAGGGCGGATTAGCGCTAGCGTAATCCGCCAAATCGGAGCTGCCTCCGGCGAAGGTGCCCTCGTTCCCGGCGGATTACGCTGTCGCTAATCCGCCCTACTACGCTCCATTCAACCGGCGGCGGCCTCCAGGGCCTTGGGGGTCTCCTCCTCCACCTCCTCGCGGATCTCTTCGTAGAGGGTGCGGTCGGCGAGCCCCACCGGCAGGTCGTAGGTGATGCCGGCGCCATAGGCGTTGGGCGCCTGGGGGTCGAGACGCAGCTTGTCGAAGACCAGCAGCCGGGTGCCGAGGTAGAACCCCTCGGCCAGGTCGTGGGTGATCATGAACACCGTCGGCCGGCGCTGCTCCCACAGCGACAGCACCAGCTGGTGCATGTCCGCACGGATGCCCGGATCGAGGGCGCCGAACGGCTCGTCAAGGAGCAGCACCCGCGGTTCGGTGATCAACGATTGGGCCAGCGCCAAGCGCTGCTGCATGCCGCCGGAGAGTTCGTGGGGATAGCGGTTGGCGGCCTGCGTCAGCCCCAC
This sequence comes from Endothiovibrio diazotrophicus, assembly GCF_054657215.1. Classification (NCBI taxonomy): domain Bacteria; kingdom Pseudomonadati; phylum Pseudomonadota; class Gammaproteobacteria; order Chromatiales; family Thioalkalispiraceae; genus Endothiovibrio; species Endothiovibrio diazotrophicus. The sequence continues at coordinate 36,523 of NZ_BAAHXB010000017.1, read as the reverse complement.
CGCCTCCAGCATCTCGTCGACCTGCTCCAGCGCCCGCCGACGGGCTGCGCCGAACAGCCGGGCCACCAGCGGCGCCCCCTTCAGCTCCAGCCCGAGCAGCACGTTGCGGCGCACCGTCAGGTGGGGGAAGACCGAGTAGCGCTGGAAGACGATGCCGCGATCCGGCCCCGGCTCCCGGGGCAGCGGCGTGCCGTCGAGGAGGATCTCGCCGCGGGTGATCGACTCCTCCCCGAGCAGCAGCCGCAGGAAGGTGGTCTTGCCGCAGCCGGAGGCCCCCACCACGGTGCAGAACTCCCCCGACGCCACCTTCAGGTTGATGCGCTCCAGCACCACCTGTTCGCCGAACGCCTTCCACACGTTCTTCAGCTCGACGGTGCTCATCGGCCCCCCCCGTGGTACCAGGGGAAGGCGAGCCGCGAGAGGCCGCGCAGCCCCAGGTCGGTGAGGTAGGCGAGCAGGGTGATCCACGCCACATAGGGGAGGATCACGTCCATCGACAGGTAGCGGCGCACCAGGAAGATGCGGTAGCCGAGCCCGTCGGTGGCGGCGATCGCCTCGGCGGCGATGAGAAAGATCCACGCCGCGCCGAGCGACAAGCGCACCGCGTCGAGCAGTCGCGGCAGCAGCTGCGGCAGCACCACCCGCAGCACGATCTGCCAGGTGGAGGCACCGAGGCTCTGCGCCTTGACCATCAGCTCGCGGGGAAGCTCCTCGACCCGCTGGCGCAGGTCGCGGACGATGAACGGTGCGGTGCCGAAGACGATCAGCACCACCTTGGAGAGTTCGCCGAGGCCGAAGACGATGAACAGGATCGGCAGCAGCGCCATCGGCGGGATCAGCGAGAGGGCGTCGACGAACGGCGAAAGCCCCGCACGGATCAGCGGCACGGTGCCCAGCGCGATGCCGAAGAGCAGACCGATCAGCGCGCTGATCCCCACCCCGCCGGCGAGGCGCTGCATACTCGCCGCGGTATCGGCCCACAGCACGATCTCCCCACTGCGCCGGCTCGGCACGGAGGCCATGCGATGGACCGCATCGCCGAAGCTGGCAAAGGAGGGCAGCAGCTTGTCGTTGGGGTTCTCCGCCAGCCGCGCCCCGGAGGCGACCAGATAGACCGCCAGCAGGAGCACGAAGGGGAGCAGACCCAGCGACCAGCGCAGGCCCCTGCCGGGGGTCTGGTTGATCAGGCGTTTCATGGGGATTGGAGTTCCGCGTCGATTCTCGTAGGTCGCGGCTACTGCCGCGACGGAACGGGGGCACCAACGACGAACGCTGGGACGCACCGTCCGACCGCCACCGCCCGCCCGGAACGGGTGAACGGACGATCAGACGACGGTGCCTCCGTTCGCGTCGCCGCGGTAGCGGCGACCTACAGCTTGCCTTCCGCGGCCAGCGCCATGTAGTCGGCATTGAAGCGCAGCTTCACGTTGCCCTCGTCGCCCACCACCTTGCCGCCGGGGAAGGCGACGCCGATGAAGCCGGCATCCGCCGCCCCCTCGCCGAGCAGGCCGTGATCGAAGGAGAAGCGGGCGACGTGCTCCATGGTCTTGGCCGCCTCGGCACTCTTGGCGAAGGCCACCGCGTCGGCCGGCTGGTAGAACATGCGGGTGGTGGCGAGCTGGGCGTCGAAACCGGCCAGATCGGTGCCGGAGGCGCTGGCCATGGCGCTGCGCGCCTCCTTCGCCTTGGCGCCGTCACCGGACATCGTGCGCATGATCTCGTACCAGGCACCGGTCAGCGCCTTGCCCAGGGCGGGGTGGGCCTTCAGGGTCGCGGTGTTGACCACCATCAGGTCCATGATCTCGCCGGGGATCCGGCTGGAGTCGAACACCTTGTGGCTGTCCGGGGTGGCCAGGATCTCGCTCAGCAGCGGGTTCCAGGTGACCACCGCGGTGACCTCGTCGGAGGCGTAGGCGGCGACCATGTCGGCGTCCGAGGTGTTGACCACGGTGACGTCACGCTCGCTGGAACCGATGGTCTCCAGGGCGCGGGCGAGCAGGTAGTGGGAGACCGACAGCTCCACCAGATTGACCCGCTGGCCCTTGATGTCGGCCAGCTTGTCCTTGCCCTTGAGCACGATGGCGTCGTTGCCGTTGGAGAAGTCGCCGACGATCAGCGCGGTGGAGTCCACGCCGCCGGCCGCGGGGATGGTCAGCGCGTCCATGTTGGTCATCACGCAGCCGTCGAAGGCGCCGGCGGTGTACTGGTTGATCGACTCGATGTAGTCGTTGATCTGCACCACCTCAATGTCGATGCCGTACTTGTCGGCCCACTTCTTGACGATGCCGGCGTTGGCGCCGTAGTCCCACGGCATCCAGCCGACGTAGATGCTCCAGGCGACGCGGAACTTCGGTTTGTCGGCGGCGGAGGCCGGCGCGCTGAACAGCCCCATGGCGAACAGCAGCGCGGCCAGGATGGCAAAGAGACGGGAAGGGAGGGAAAGGCGTTGAAAGGTCATGGACACTCTCCGGTTGGTTACCGTGGAATCGACACGAGAGGAGCACGCAACGGGGTGCTGACCTCCCGGGCTTTTATCCCGCCGTGTAACCCCGAAGGAAGGCGACCACGAACGGCGCTTTTCCAGAGAGGTCGGCGGCTCTCGGACCAGACATCCGCGCCGTGCGGACCGGAACCCTAGCCACCTATTTTGACCAGATTGTATCGATGGACCAATCGGAACCGCAGGGTCGCCGTTGGTGCTCCTCGCACGGAAGGGAGAGCCAGTTCCGTGCCACTCGAATGAAATTCTTGTAAAACAGTCGGTTAAGCGATCTGCCACGAAATGTGCGCCCGCCGACACGCCCCATCGGGGTGCAGCCGGAGAACCCCACTCGCCATCATGGTGCGTACAATGCGCCATTTTCGCTGCCCTGAGCCTGGAATGGATGTTGCCTCGCCGGAAACCTCTGCCCACCCCAACGCAACCACGGAGCCCCCATGGCCTGGACCCACCTCATCATCGCCGGCCTGTTCGAGATCACCTGGGCGGTCGGCCTCAAGTACAGCGTCGGCTTCACCCGCCTCTGGCCCAGCCTGTTCACCGCCGCCACCGCGCTGGCCAGCTTCTACTTCCTCGCCTCGGCCCTGCGCACCCTGCCGATGGGCACCGGCTACGCGGCGTGGACCGGCATCGGCGTGGCAGGCACGGCGATCGCCGGGATGATCCTCTTCGACGAGCCGCGGGAGTGGGCACGGTTGGCGTGCATCGGGTTGATCATCACCGGTATCGTCGGCCTCAAACTGCTATCCACCGAGTGACGTACTCCATACCCGACAGCGCGACTACAAAAACCGGAAGACGGTGGAATCACCGTAGCCGAGGATGCGCAGCGCTCCTAACGGCCCTTCACACACCCTCGCCAAACCAATAGAGCGCCATCCCCATCTCGCTGGCCACATCCCTCATCAGCCGATCCAATTGACGCAATGATGCGCAAATTTCTCGGATACTCAACCGACGCGTCACCCTTCCTACACGGAATGAAATTCACGCCACTGCGTGACGAGATCTCACCAGATACGATCGACGCCATAATCGGAAAGAATGCCGTCGGCGCTGAGTAGTGGCACGTCCTCCTCCATCGCCTGGGCCACCAGCATTCGATCGAACGGATCGCGGTGGTGGAACGGGAGGTGGGAGAGACGGTAGGTATGCTGCAGGGTCATCGGCAACGAGGTCAGCCCGTTGTTGCGCACGCGGCGTTCCATGAACTCCCGCGGCGGCTCGGCCAGCGAGAGCTTTCCCAGGCCGTACTTCACCGAGATCTCGAACCCGCTCACCGCGCTGAGGAGGAGTTCGTTGCCGCCATCCAGGAAGAGCGCCTTCGCCCGATCCGATAGCCGGGAATCTTCGGTCACCAACCAGAGGAAGACGTGGGTATCGAGCAGGAGCCTCAACGAAAGTGCTCCATGAACGCCTCGGGCAACTCGTCGAAGTCGGCGGCGATGGTGACCAACCCCTTGGCCTCTCCCAACCGCCGCCCCCCCGCCGCCGGATTGACCGGCACCAGGCGAACCGCCGGCTTGTTGGCGCGGGCGATCACCACCTCCTCCCCCTCCTCGGCCCGCGCGATCAGGGCCGAAAGCTGGGATTTGGCGTCGTGGACGTTGACCTGCATGGCGAAACCCTCATTAGCTAATTAATGGGTCCCACTGTAGATCCGCAGGCCGATCGCGTCAAACACCTAGTCGCTGCACTCTGCCGCGTGGCGAGAGGCGCGGCAGTAGTTTTCCGCCACCTGGAGAAGTGCCTGTGCGAGCGGTTCGTCGGCGGAGAGGGGCCCGTCCAACGCCCGCGCCAGATCCAGGCCGAAATCGCGGCAGAAGTGTTCCAGCCGCTCGCCCAGGAGCGTTTGGCTCCCATCGTCCAGCTCGGCGATCCACGCCGCCAGCTCCCGGTCGGCAAAGCACTGCCGGGACCAGGCGACGAAACGGGAGGTGAAGGCCTTCCGATCCCTTCCCCTCAGGCGGCTGACGTTATCGTGCGCCCAATCCCCGATATCCCCGACGAACTCCCGCAGGTCGGCAGCGACCGCGCTGTTCCAGTACTGTTTGATCATTTGGCTTCTCAACTCCGTTGAGGTAGTGCTGATTGAATCGGTGGACCTGCCTTCTGCCCGCATCCGTCACGTTGGCTCAGGCGGCTCGGCGATGTCCATCGCCTTTCCGCCGATGGTACTATGAGTGGCGTTGCGAACCGTATGCGGGATGGCCTCCCCGGGAGACGCCGGCGCGGCGCGACGGGATCCCTGACGCGCCGCAATGCGGCCGTTTTTCCATCGGGAAGCACCAATTAGAGTTTCACATTGCCGGGGCAAGATCGGGCGACCTGATTCGACGCCTCCATCCGACTCAAAGGGCTACACCATGATTAGCGAAGGACTTTACAAGCTCGCCGTGCTCAAGGTGGGAATCATCGCCTTCCCATTCGGTCTCGTCGCCGCCGCGTTGACATGGAGCCGCCAGCCGCGGGGAAACGTGGTGCTGCGGCGCAGGCACGATGCGCCGGCACCCCGCCCCGCCCCGGCCCCGGTGTCCGAGACGAAGCCGGCCACAGTCGCGCGGCATCCGGGCAGCGGCGGCGAGATGACCTCCGGCCGCGGGGAGCGTTCGGAGATGCTGCGGCAGATCATCGAGGAAAACGTGATCCTGCGAGCGGCGAGCTGATCGCGGCCCACCACCCGGCTCCCGTCGGGAGCCCCATCCACTCCGACGCGGAGAAAGAGCCATGCCCACCGTCTATCGCGCAGGGATCGATCTCGGTACCAGCCGATCCACCATCACCACCTCGACCGGCCGGCGGTTCGACACCCGTACCTGCGTCGGCTTCCCCAAGGATCTGATCGCCCGCAGGCGCTTCGGGGACCGGCCCCTGCTCGGCGACGAGGCGTTGGACCATCGCCTGGCGGTGGACCTGGTATGGCCGCTGGCCGAGGGGGTGGTGGAGGAGGAGCCCCGGGCGTTGGAGGCGACCGCGCTGATCCTGCGCCACCTGATCGACGAGGCGCTGCCGGAACGCACCCCGGAGGACAGCGTCTACGCGGCCATCGGCGTGCCGGCCCAGGCGAGCATCGGCAGCAAACGGGTATTGATCGAGATCACCCGGGAGTTCATCGACAAGCTCCTCATCGTCAGCGAGCCCTTTGCGGTGGCCTACGCCATCGAGCGCTTCGACGAGTGCCTGATCGTCGATATCGGCGCCGGGACGACCGACATCTGCCGCATGCACGGCTCCATCCCGGATGCCGAGGATCAGGTCACCCTCCCCGTCGCCGGCAACTTTCTCGACCAGACCATCGCCCGCGCGATCGAGGAGAAGTATCCGCAGGCGCAGATCAGCGCGGAGATCGTCCGGCGCATCAAGGAGAAGCACGGCTATCTCACGAAGGTCTCCGAGCCGGTCCTGGTCACGCTGAACAATCGCGGTATCCCGACGGAGTACGACCTGACCGAGATCCTCCGAGAGTCCTGCCTGCGGATGAGCCAGCCCATCGCCGCGGCGATCCAGGAGCAGGTGGGCAGTTTCGATCCGGACTTTCAGGCACGCCTGCGCCAGAACATCATCATCGCCGGCGGCGGATCGCGGCTCAAGGGGATCGATCTGGCGATCGAGAACAGCCTCAAGGACTACGGCGGGGCGAACGTGGAGTGCGTGCAGGACGCGGAGTACTGCGGCTGCACCGGCGCGCTGAAGATGTGCGCCGAAATGCCCGACGAGTACTGGGAAAGGATCTGACCTTCATCGAATCAGGGTTCCTCACCAAACCAATGGAGTTCCATCCCCATCTCGCGTGCCGCGTCCCCCATCACCCGATCGGCGGTCGCGACCGCGCGGATATCGAAATGGCGGGAGGTGGCGAGGTGGATCGCATCGAGGGTTCGCAGGGGGAGTTCCGGATAGAGGACGATGAGGTTGGCCGCCTCGTCCAGCCGACCATCATCCACCGGATAGAGCTGGAGATGGCCCCGCGCGATATCGTCCAGAAAAGCCGAATAGAGCACCGATTCCAGTTCCCGGTCGATATCGCCCATGCGGCGGCGACGGGCGAGCAGCGAACGCATTTCGGTGCGGGTCAGGCTGCTGACAACCGCAACGTCGATGGTTTGGATGAAAGACGAGAAGGATTCGGAACCCGCCTCGCTGAGGTACCACTTGGCCAACGCGCTGGTATCGAGATAGATCGCGACACCTTCATCGCTCATCGCGCTCTTCCCGGATCAGGGTCGCCGAATCGACTTCTAGCGGAGCGGTGCGCCGCCGCAGGTCGGCATGGTCCGGCCGGGTTCGCGGCGCCCCGATCGGCAGGATCCGGGCGATCGCCTTGCCGTTGCGGGTGACCACCAACTCGCCGGCGTCGCTCACCAGCCGATCCAATTGACCCAACGATGCACGCATCTCGCGAATGCTCAACTGATGCATATCTCCCCCAAACCAAAGTGCTACATATCGAATTATTGTAGCACCAACCCTTTTCACCGCCTCTCCAACACCCGCACGATCCCCCGCTCGCAGTCCAGCTCCACCCGGTCGCCATCGGCCAGGGTCTGGGTGGCGTTGGCCACGGCGATCAGGCATGGCTTGCCGATCTCGCGGGAAACCAGCGCCGCGTGGCAGAGGATGCCCCCCTCGTCGGTGACGATCCCGGCGGCGCGGTACATCAGCGGGAGGAAGCTCGGCGTGGTCATGCTGGTGACCAGGATGTCGCCCTCTTCGAAGCGCTCGCTCTCCCCGGCCGGGTCGCGGATCACTTTGACCGGGCCGCGGGCGGAGCCGGCGTTGGCCACCTGCCCCGGCATCTCGTCGCTGCCGAGCACCTGCGTCTCGATCCGCTCCCCCTCCTCCACCCCGCTCTTCAGCAACACCCCGTCGGCCTGCTGCATGCAGGTGAAGCCTTCGCTGGCGCGCCGCTCGGCCTCGGCCAGGATCGCCGCCGCCGACGGCCCGCGCAGCGCCTCGACGATCTCCGCGCTGCTCAGGTTGAGCAGGGTGCGATAGCCGACGCCGAGCCGCCCGGCGACCTCCAGCCAGAGCGGTTTGAGGCACTGGAAGTCGCGGTAGTAGTGCTCGGTGGTGTTGTTGCGGTGGTAGAGCCAGCGACGCATCCAGGTCAGCTCATAGGCGAGCCCGGGGTACTTGCGCGCCACCCGCTCCAGCTCGGCGCACTCCTCCCGCATCTGGCGGGCGCCCTCGGCCTGGCGCGCCTCCACCTCCCCGGCGAAGCGCTCGCGGAACTGGGCGGCGAAGTGCTCGACCCCGTGGGCCTCGCCGATCACGTCGGTGCAGCCGAGGAAGCGCCAGCGGCGGGTGAGCTGATCGAGCAGGGCGGCGATCTCCGGCTCGTCGAGGATCGCCTCCGACCACGCGTTCCAGCCGAGGGCGCGCCGCGCGGTGAGGCAGAGGCGGTCGAGGTCCTGCTCGCGCTGCTGCGCCGGGTTCTGCAGGCAGCTCAGGGTCAGCTTGATGAAGTCGGCGTCGGCCTCATCCGGATCCACCGCCATCATCTCCTCGCGCAGCAGCTCGCCGAGCGCGCCGAGGAGGAAGATCGGCGCGTTGTAGATCGAGGTCATGCGCTGGTTGAGGCGGTCGAAGCGCTCCAGCCACTCGATCAACGCCCCATCGGAGAAGGGGCCGAAGTCGGTCTGCTCGGTCAACTCGGTGAACACGGTGAAGGCCTCCACCTCCGCCAGGTAGCGCGCCTCGATGCGCCCCGGATAGGTGATGTCCTGGCGCAGCCTGGCACGCAGGAAGCGGTCGAGGCGGCGGTCCAGGGTGTCGTCGATCCAGATGTCCACCTCCCCCGCCGGGTGCTGCACGCTGGGCTGGTAGAGGTGGTAGCCGGCCAGGCTGAAGGGCAGCTCCAGTTGCTCTTGCGCGTAGTGCCAATAGCCTTTGACGTTGGCCTCCTCGAAGATCGGCGAGAGGATGCGCGAGAAGAAGCGCTTGCGGTAAGTGGGCGCCGGCGGGTGCCCGCTGCCCGCCGCGGGCAGCGTGGTGATCGGCCGGCTTTGCACGATGCGCACCGTCTCGTCGATGCACCACTCGATATCGCAGGGGCAGCCGCTCGCCTCCTCGATGCGGGTGGCCAGCGCCGCCAGCAGACGCAGGTGGCCGGTATCCAGGCGCAGCTCGCTGCCGTCCAGCGGCAGGCTGTGGTTCTCGCCATCGACCCGCACCAGCTTGTGCCCCTGGGTGTGGCGCTCGCGCTCCAGCAGGGTGCCGGTGCGTTTGTCGAGCAGATAGCGGTCGGGGGTGATCTCGCCGGCCACCAGCGGCTCGCCGAGACCCGCGCACGCCTCGATCACGATCTGCTCCGGATCGCCGGTGAGCGGGTGGCAGGTGAAGAGCACGCCGGCGGCGCGGCTCTCCACCATCTCCTGGACCACCACCGCGATCGGCTCCTCGTGGTCGCGGTAGCAGCGCACCCGCTCGGCCAGGGTGCTGGCGAAGCAGTCGCGGATCGCGGCGAACAGCCGCTCCGGGGTGACGTTGAGGTAGCTCTCGAACATCCCGGCGTAGCTCTTGTCGGCGGAGTCCTCGCTGATCGAGCTGCTGCGTACGGCGAAGTATTTGCCGCGCAGCCGCCCCAGCCGCGCGCCGATCTCGCGCTCCATGGCGGCGGGAAAGCACCCGGAAAGGATCCGCTCGCGGGCCTCGGGCGCCGCGGTGTCGATGGCGTTCTCGCGGAGGAAACGCCGATAGGCGCCGCTGGTGACCACGAAGCCGTCGGGCACGTTGACCTCGAGGGCGGCGAGGCGGGCCAGCGAATGCCCCTTGCCGCCGACCGCTTCCCGGTGCCCCTCGCCGATCTCGGCGAAGGAGAGGGTGTATTCGGTACTCATGGCAGGTAGTGGATCTCGGTGGGGGAGAGCCCGGCGTAGGGCACGTCGAAGACCGGCACGCTGTAGGCCCCGACCAGATGGAACAGCAGCAGGTGTCCCTCCGCGATCCCCACCGGCAGCAGGCGGTCGCGGGCGATGATGTCCTCGCCGTCGCAGGAGAGCGAGGCGATGTGGTAGGACATCACGTCGAGGTGGCTGTGGTCGCTGGTGATCGGGTAGTTGAAGCGGTGCACGCCCATCATGAACAGCGCGCCGAAGATACTCGCATCGACGTAGAGCCAGCAGCCATCGGCGCGCTGCGAGACGGTGATCACCGGGCAGGCGAGCAGCCCCGCGTCGCCGACGATGATCCGGCCCGGTTCGGCGCAGTAGCGCAGTTGCGGGCGCCGGCCGGCACTCAGCGCCTCGCCGATGCGCTCGATCTGCGGCACCTCCGGGTGCATGTTCATGGGGAAGCCGCCGCCGACGTTGACCAGGGTGAGCGGGATGCCGATCGCGGCGGCTTGGTCGAACAGCTCATGGACCACCTCCTGCAGTTGGCTCCAGGAGTCGGGCAGTTCGTTCTGGCCGCCCACCTGGAAGGTCAGTCCATACGGTTCCAGACCGCGCGCCTGCGCATGGCGCAGCAGCGGCAGGATCGCTTCCGCCTCGGCGCCGTACTTCGAGGAGAGCTTGACCTGGGCCCCGCGGTCGTTGGAGCGCAGGCGCAGCAGCAGGCGGCAGCCGGGCGCCTCGGCGGCCAGCTTGTCGATCTCCCCCGCGCAGTCGGCGACGAAGGTGGGCACCCCGGCGCGGCGCGCCCGGCGGATGTCTTCGCGGCGTTTGACCGGGGCACTGAAAAGCAGTCGCCCAGCGTCGGCACCGGCGGCCAAGGCGAGTTCGATCTCGGCGAAGGAGACCGCCTCGAAGTGGGCGCCGAGGGCGTGCAGGGTGGTGAGCACGCGGTGATCGGGGTTGCTCTTGATCGAGTAGTGGACCGTGTAGCCGGGCAGCGCGGCGGCGAAGCGGCGGTAGTTGCTCGCCACCTGATCGAGGTTGAGCAGGTAGCCGGGCAACCCGCGGCGGCGGATCCGCTCGAGGTGCTCGGGTGCGGGCCGCCAGGTTCCCCGGTAGTAGTCGCGGGGCCGCAGTTGCGGCTGGCGGCTCTTCAGGTAGGGGAGCGTTGGCAAATGGTCCGCGGCCTCCTCCCACTCGCGGGCGAAGCGCTGCCGCTCCCGCTCCGGCGAGAGATCGTCGGCGGCGATCAGCCGCGGCGCCTCCTCCGGGAGGGCGGAAACGAGGTGATAGACCCGCTCGCCGACGATCAGCATGCTCTCGCCGCCGGTCACGCGCGCAGGGCAGAAGCGGACCTGCCACGGCGTGATGGTGGGCACCGGATCGTCCGCATCGAGCAGCAGGCTGGCCGGCACGCGTCGGCGTTCGAGGGCGTGCAGCCAGGGGTGGAGACGTGGGCCGAGCAGGGCGAACAGCAGGCTCGCCCGACCACGGAACAGGAAAGGCAGCCGCTGTTCGGCGATCGCCGCGAGCGGATCACCGCCGACCGCCATCGGCACGGCCGCGGGGGGCGCCCCCCGATCGGTCATTCCAAGGGGATTCATATCGATCATTACGCAATTGGAGAGTGGACGGGGAATCAGCTACCGGGCTCGCGGCGGTCCGAGGCGAGCAGCAGCAGCAGGCCGATGATCGGCGTGAGGACGATGGAGCCGAAGAAGTAGCCCCAGGCGCCGAGCTTTCGCCGCCGCCCGAGGACCCCGATGATGATGCACAGCGCCAGATAGAGGACGATGTATTTGGTGAACGGAAGCACGGCCGTGAGCATGGGTGTTCTCCACTAGGTGGGGGATGAATCGTGAGTCTCGACCAGTCGGCCGTATTCCAGCCGATAGAGGTGGTCGGCGACGTGGAAATAGCGGTCGTCGTGGGTCACCGCGATGACCGTCCGCCCCTCCCGCTTCAACTGCGGCAGCAGCTCGGTATAGAAGAAGGCGCGGAACTCCGGATCCTGGTCCGCCGCCCACTCGTCGAGCAGCAGCAGCGGCTTCTCCTCGACCAGCGCCATCGCCAGGGCGACCCGCTTCTTCTGCCCGCTGGAGAGCGCGAGGTGGGTCAGGCGCCCCCCCTCCATGCGCGTCTTGTGGGCGATCTGCAGGATCTCCAGCCAGCGGTTGACCTGTTCCGTCTTCGTCTCGCCGATGGTCTGGCCGTAGAGCCGATCGAACAGGTGGCAGTCGAAGAAGATCGGCGCCAGGACCTCCTCGTAGCGTGCCTCGTCGATCGGCAGGCCGTTGACCCGCACCGCCCCCTGCTGCGGCGGGTAGAGGCCGGTGAGCAGCTTGAACAGGGTCGATTTGCCGCTGCCGTTGCCGCCGACGATGAAGTGGATGCGGCCGGCGGCGAAATCGAGCGACAGCGGGCCGAGGGAGAACGCCTCCCCCGCCTGCGGGCGGTAGCGGTAGCGCAGGCCGTCGGTGTCCAGCCGCGCGAAGTGGGCGACCGCTCGGGGGGCGTGCTCGGCGGGCCGCTCCCCGGCGGACGCCGGCAACTGCCGCTCGATCTCCTCCAGGGTGTGCAGCGCGCGCCCCGCGTCGAGCAGTTGCGGCGCGTCGCGCAGCAGCGAGGCGGGGATGCAGATGGCGACCACCGCCGCGGTCACCGCGACCGCGGAGAAGCCGGGTTCGAGCGCGGGGATCAGGAACACCATCGCCCCGCCGAGCAGCAGCAGCACCCCCTCGGCGGTAACGTAGTTGGCGGCCACCCAGCGCTGCCGGCGCAGCCACGCCGCTTCCAGCGCGGTGAGGCGGGCATCGACGGCGTGGCGGAAATAGTGCTCGCCCCGGGCGACGTTGAGCTTCAGCTCCTTGTAGCCCGAGACCAGGTCGTCGAGGGCGGCGAACAGCGCCCGCTGGTGCTGCGCGCTGCCCTCGTTGGCCGCCTTCATCCAGCGGCGGTAGCCGACCAGCGACAGCGCGCCGAGGCCGAGCAGGGTCGCCAGCACCACGGTGAAGGCGGTGCTGGAGAGCCAGAACAGCGCCAGCAGCACCGCGGCGCCGCGCACCCCGAGGGTGAGGATCTTGGAGAAGAGGCCGGTGATCTCCGACAGCAGCCGGGTGCCGGTGGCCATCGACTGGAAGATCGCCACCGCCCCGAGCCGCTCGAAATCCATCAGCGAGCTGACCAGCACCCGCTCTATGATCGACAGCCGCAGGCGGAAGACGTTGTTCTCCAGGTGGATGAAGACCAGCAGCAGCGCGTAGTGGCGGGCCAGGGTGGCGAGCACCAGCGAGAGCAGGCTGAGCAGGAAGAAGTCCTCGGGGATCGGCTGGCCGGGCGGGGTGCCGGCGGCGTGGCCGGTGACGAAGAAGTTGGCCGCCGAGAAGAGGCCGAAGGTGGCGACCATCGCCCACAGCTGGCGTGCGTCGCCGCGGGAGCGGGGCAGCAGGGAGTGGAGATTGATCATGACGGCATCGGCGGCGGGCCGGCGGAGAGGATGACGCCGTCGGCCATCTGGACCAGCCGGTCGGCGTGGTGGAAGTAGCGGTCGTCGTGGGTCACGCAGATCACCAGCTTGCCCGCCGCCTTCAGCTCCGGCAGCAGGCCCTCGTAGAAGTAGCGGCGGAACCCCGGATCCTGGTCGGCGGTCCATTCGTCGAACAGGTAGATCGGCCGCTCCTCGGTCAGGGCGGTGATCAGGGCGAGGCGCTTGCGCTGCCCGCTGGAGAGTTCGGAGCGTTCGAAGGCGTCGCCCACCAGGCGGGTCTTGTGGCCGAGCTGAAGGACGTCGAGCAGGCGCGCGACGCGGTCCGCGTCTACCGGGCGGTCGCTGTAGAGCCGCGGGAAGAGGTGGAAGTCGGCGAGCACCGCCGAGAAGAGCCCGCGGTGGTCGGGGGGCGCCAGGCGCTTGCCATCGACGGTCAGCGTCCCGCGGCTCGCGCGGTAGAGGCCACACAGCAGCTTCATCAGGGTCGACTTGCCGCTGCCGTTGCCGCCGGTGATGAACACCACCTCGCCGGCGCGCAGGGTGAGGTCGAAAGGCCCGACGCAGAAGCGCTCGCCGCCGCCTCCTTCCCCTGCTGCGCCATCGTCCCCGGCACCGGCCTCACCGCCGTAGCAGTAGCTGACGCCGTTCAGCTCCAGGCGCTCGAAGGCGGCCGGGGGCTGCTGGCCGGGCACCTGCGGATCGCGCCCCACCGCCAGCTCCCGCTCCAGCTCCGCCAGGCCGTCGGTGGCCAGCCCGGCGCCGATCAGGCCGGGCACGGCGGTCAGCAAATCGACGAAGGGGGTCCACAGGAAGGCGAGGAAGATCGCCGCCCCGGCGACCCCGGTGGTGCCCACCTGCGGCAGGACGAAGACGATGGCGGTCAGGGTGGGGAAGTAGATCCAGTAGAAGAGGCTCAGCTTGCGCGCGTAATAGGCGCCGGCCACGGTGCGCGCCTGCCGCGCCTCGACGGCGCTCGGCTCCAGGTGGTTGCTGACCAGATCGCGCCCCTTGCGGGGATCGCACTTGAGCTCCTTGAAACCGGCCAGCAGGTGGTCGAGGCGGGCGTGGAAGCGCTTCTCGCTGGCGTTGGCGTTGGCGGTCTCCTCGACCACCAGGCGCATCTCGCGGCGGAACAGCAGGAAGCTGAGATAGAGCCCCATCGACAGCACCACGAAGGCGTCGAAGGAGACGAACGGCAGCACCACCAGGCAGCCGGCGACGGTGGCCACCGACTGCAGGGAGTGGAAGGCGCTCATGCTGGTGCCGGTGATCAGCGGCAGCTCCAGCGCCAGGGCGGCGTGCAGACGGCGGGTGCCGATGCGCTCGATGCGCTCCAGCTCGTTGTGGCGCAGGTGGTCGATCAGCCGGCGGTAGAGGGCGTTGCCGGCATCCCCCACCAGCCGGTTGGCCCGCCCCAGGGCGTGGTACTTGGCGGCCATGAAGAGCAGGGTGAAAAAGAGGAAGAGCAGCGCGTCGGCGCGCTCCACGCTCTCGCCGTGAAGCAGGGCGTGGGCGCCACGGGTGAGGTAGAGGATCGCCAGCGCCTGGAACAGCCCGCCGGCGGCGACCAGGGCCAGGGTGTAGGCCATCCGCGCCGGGGCGTGGCGCAACAGCAGCCGGTAGAGTCCGAACAGCGGTTCGCCGCGCAGCGCACCGAGCAGCGAGGCGATCACGGCGTCTCCTCCGGCGCGGGCGGCTCGCGCAGCTGGCCGATGGTGATGGTGATCTCCACCCGGCGGTTCTGCTGGCGCCCCTCCTCGGTGGCGTTGTCGGCGATCGGCTGACGGCTGCCCCGACCGGAGATGGTCACCTGCTTCGAGGAGAGCCCCTGGCGCCGCAGGTAGTCGCCCACCACCCTGGCGCGCTGCACCGACAGGCGCTGGTTGAGGGCGTTGCCGCCGAGGTTGTCGGTGTGGCCGACGATCTCCATGTGGCTGGCGGGCAGCGCCGAGTACTTGTGCGCCAGCTCGTCGAGCCGCCGCTTGGCGGCAGCGGTGAGGTCGTAGGAGGCGACGTCGAAGGCCTCCTTGGAGCCGAGCACGATGCGCTTCACCTCCTGCACCGCGCAGCCCTTGGCGTCGACCACCAGCTTGATCGGCGAGGCGGGACACTGGTCGAGGTAGTCGAGTACGCCGTCGCGGTCATGGTCGAAGGGACAGCCGCGCTCGTCGACCCCCGCCGGCAACGCCGCCGGCGGGGTCTGCAGGCAGGCGTCGCGATAGTCCGCCACCCGATCGTGGTCGAGGTCCGCCGGACAGCCCTCGTCATCCACCCCGTGGGTCAACTCCTCGGGCGAGTTGCGCTTGCAGCGGTCGCGGTAGTCGGGGTGGCCGTCGCCGTCGGAGTCGAGCGGACAGCCGTCGTCGCCGACCCCTTCGGCCAGCGCCTGCGGCGTGTCGGTGGCGCAGGCGTCGCGATAATCCGGGACACCGTCGCCGTCACCATCCAGCGGGCAGCCGGCGGCGTCCACCCCGAGGGTCAGGGCCTCCGCCGGGTCGCCGGGGCAGCGGTCGAGGTAGTCGGCCACCTGATCGCCGTCGCTGTCGAGCGGACACCCCGCCTCGTCGATGCCGAGGCGCAGCGACGCCTCGCTGTCCTGCGGGCAGCGGTCGCGGTAGTCGGCGACCCCGTCGCGGTCGCCGTCGAAGGCGCATCCCTGTTCGTCGACCCCGCTCTCCAGCGCCTCCGGCGGCGTCGCCGGACAGCGGTCACGGTAGTCGCCGACCCGGTCACCGTCGCGGTCCAGCGGACAGCCGGTCGCGTCGACCCCCCGGGTCAGCTCCTCGGGCCGGTTCTCGGCGCAACGGTCGCGGTAGTCGGGATAGCCGTCGCGGTCGCTGTCCAGCGGGCAGCCGCGGCCGTCGACCCCGTTGGCCAGTTCCTCGGGCGCATTGCGCGGACAGGCGTCACGGTAGTCCGGCACCCCGTCGCCGTCCGCATCCTGCGGACAGCCCGTCTCGTCCACCCCGTTGACCAGCGCCTCGGCGGGGTCCGCCGGGCAGCGGTCGTGATAGTCGGCCACCTGGTCGCCATCGTCATCCAGCGGACAGCCGTGGCCGTCGACGCCGACGCGCAGTGCTTCAGGGGCGTCCGTCGGGCAGCGGTCGCGGTAGTCCTCCAACCCGTCGCCGTCGCGATCCGGCGGACACCCCTGCGCGTCCACCCCAAATGCGACCGCCTCGGCCGAATCGGCGGGGCAGCGGTCCCGGTAGTCGGCGATCCCGTCGCCGTCGCCGTCGCGCGGGCAGCCGTCGGCGGTCACCCCGGCGGCGACCATCTCCGCACTGTCGTTGGCGCAGCGGTCGAGATAGTCGAGCACCCCGTCACCATCGCGATCGATGGGACAGCCCCGCGCGTCGACGCCGCCGGCCGACGCCGCCGGCGGCGTCGCCGGACAGCGGTCCGCGTAATCGGCCACGCCGTCCCCATCGCCATCCAGCGGGCAGCCGGCGGCATCCACCCCGGCGGCGGCGCTCTCGGCGCTGTCCCGTGGGCAGCGGTCGAGGTAGTCGGCGACCCCGTCGCCGTCGCGATCGACGGCGCAGCCCTGCGCATCGATCCCGGCCGCCAGCGCGGCCGGCGGCGTCGCCGGGCAGCGGTCGGCGAAGTCGCCCACCCCGTCGCCGTCGCCGTCCAGCGGACACCCCGCCACGTCGACCCCCTTGGCCAACGCCTCCGGCGCGTCGGCCTTGCAGCGGTCGCGGTAGTCGGGGTGGCCGTCGCCGTCGCCGTCGACCGGACAACCCCGGCCATCGACCCCATTGGCCTGCGCCTCGGGCGCATCCGCGGCGCAGTCGTCGCGATAGTCCGGCACGCCGTCGCCGTCGCCGTCCAGCGGGCAGCCTTCACCGTTCACTCCGCTCGCCTGGGCCTCGGCGCCGTCCCGCGGGCAGCGGTCGCGGAAGTCGGGCACCCGGTCGCCGTCGGCATCCACCGGGCAGCCGCGGCCGTCGACGCCGTTGACCAGCGCCTCGGGCGCATCCGCGGCGCAGTCGTCGCGGTAGTCCGGCACGCCGTCGCCGTCGCCGTCCAGCGGGCAGCCTTCACCGTTCACTCCGCTCGCCCGGGCCTCGGCGGAGTCCTGCGGGCAGCGGTCGCGATAGTCGGCCACCCCGTCGCCGTCGCCGTCGCGGGGGCAGCCGGTCCCGGTCACCCCGGCGACGATCATCTCCGGCGTGTCGAGGGCACAGCGGTCGAGGTAGTCGCGCACCCCGTCGCCATCGCTGTCGAGCGGGCAGCCGAATGCGGTGAAGGCGAAGGAGAGCGCCTCCGGCGGGTCGTTGGGGCAGGCATCGCGGTAGTCGGGGAAGCCGTCGCTGTCGCGGTCGATCGGGCAGCCCTGCGCGTCCACTCCGGGAGCGGCCAGCTCATCGGCGATGTTGAACGGGCAGGCGTCCAGGTAGTCGGCGACGCCGTCGTGGTCGTAGTCGACGGGGCAGCCGCGGCCGTCGACTCCGTAGGCGTTGGCCTCGGCGCTGCCGTCGGGACAGGCGTCGCGATAGTCGCCGACGCAGTCGCCGTCGCGGTCGAGGGCGCAGCCGTAGGCGTCGACCCCGTCGGTGATCTCGTCGGGTTCGTTGAAGGGGCACTCGTCGAGGTGGTCGGCCATGCCGTCCTCGTCGCTATCGAAGGCGCAGCCGTGGAGGTCGACCCCGAAGGCGACCGACTCGGCGGTATCCTTGGGACAGGGGTCGCGGTAATCGGCAAGGCCGTCGCCGTCGCTGTCCACCGGGCAGCCCTCGGCATCGACACCGAAACGGTTGAGCTCGGCGGGATCGTTGGGGCAGCGGTCGAGCCAGTCCCACACGTCGTCGCCGTCGGCGTCCGGCGGGCAGCCTGCCTTGCCGATGCCGTGGCTCAACTCCTCGGCGGTGGTGCCGGGGCAGCGGTCGAGGTAGTCGCGCACGCCGTCGTGATCGAGGTCCGCCGGACAGCCCTGCTCGTCCACCCCGTTGGCCAGCGCCTTCTTGCTGTCCTTGGGGCAGTCGTCGTGGTAGTCCTCGACTCCGTCCTCGTCACCGTCCACCGGGCAGCCGCGCCGCTCGCCGTCGGGGTAGACGCCGGCGGTCAACTCTTCCGGCCGGTTGTCGGGGCAGGCGTCGAAGACGTCGAGCTGGTTGTCGTCGTCGCGGTCCACCTCGAAGCAGTCGGGCAGGTCGCTGGTGAAGTCGGAGTCCTCGGTGCGCTTCCCCGCCAGGTCGAGGTATTCGATGCCGCCGTCGGGCTGCAGGTGCTTGAGCACCAGCTCCTTGAGCGAGATGTCGCCGTAGTCGTTGAAGTCGAACGGCCCGGTCACCCCCTTGCACGGGCGCATGTAACGCAGCTCGTCGGCCATGCGGATGGTGGAGACCCGATCGGCCAGCTTCAGGCTGCGGGCGATCAGATAGATCGAGTCGTAGCCGAGGGCGGCCTGGCGGTCGGGGGTCTGCTCGTAGCGGTCCTGGAAGCGGCGCGAGAAGTTGCGCGCGTAGACCGAGTGGTCGTCGAACACCGAGGGGATGTACAGATCGGGAGGAGTCGGGTAGCGCTTGTGGATCTGCTTGATCTCCTCCCAGAAACGGTGGGTATCCATCGACTCGGAGCCGATCACCGGGCTCATCGTGCCGCGCTTGCGCATCTCGGCGTAGAGCGGGACGCTGACCCGGTCGTTGGAGATGAGGACCACCGCATCGAACGGATCCTCGCTGCGCTGCAGGTCAACCGCCAAACGGGTGTAGTCGCGCTCCCCGAGGTTGCGGAAGAAGGAGCGCTGGAAGACGACGCGCATGCCCAGCTCGTCCAGCGCGTAGGCGGCAAAGGCGTCGCCCACCTCGTAGCTGGTCGGGTCGCGGTCCTGCAACAGGGCGATGGAGCGGAAACCGAGGTTGTGGGCGAAGCGAGCCAGGTATTCGCCCCGCGAGGTGTTGTTCGGCGAGAGGCGGAACACCTGCTGGAAGCGCAGGTTGGTCAGGCTGTTGTTGGTGGCGGTGGGGGAGATGAAGAGCACCCCCTTCTGGTCGTAAAGGTTGCACACCGTGGTGGTGGCGAAGGGGGAACGGTGACCGACCGCGGCCACCAGATTGGGATTCTCCTTGACCAGACGGCGCACGGTCTCGCCGGCCACGCGCTTGATCGCGTCGCCGCCGGTGGCGGTGGAGACCTGGTCCTCGGCGCTCGCCTCCAGCGGGCTCTCGCCTTCGTCGTAGATCGCCTTCAGACGGTGGTTGAGCACCCCGCCCGAGACGTTGATCTCCTCCAGCGCAAGGGCCACGCCCTCGTTGAAGTGGTCCTGGTCGGCGGGCCACACCACAGCGATGGCGAGGTCCCCGCCGGTCGGCCCTCCGCGGTCGGCGAAATGGACGTAGTAGGCGACCGGCAGCAGCGCGAGCAGGATGGCGAGGAGGATCCAGGGACGCATGGCGGAGGGTCGCTCGGAGGAGGAAGGCATGGTTGAGGAACGCATATCGGGTAGCGGTCAGCGGCCGAGGATGATCGGCAGTCCATCCTCTCCCGCGCCGATCACCACCACCTTGGCGTTCTCCGAGGTCGACAGCTCGCGGGTCGCCTCGATGCCCTTCCAGCGCAGCTGCTTGTCGTCGAGGGTCTCGGCGATGGTCTTCTGGTAGTCGCGGATCCCCTCGGCCTCGATCTTCTTGCGCGCCGCCTCCTGGCGCGCGCGCTTGAGCTTGAACTCGTAGGCCAGCTCCTTCTGCTCCTCGACCAGCTTCTCCTCGATCGCGCCGCGGACGTCCTCGGGCAGCTCGACGGTGCGGATGATGATGTCGTCGATGACCACGAACTTGCGGCTCACCTCCTCGATGGCGCGCAGGATGATGTCGTTGAGGATGCCGCCCTTGTTGCTGTAGACCACCTCCGGGTCCTGCTTGCCGATGTTCTTACGCAGCACCGACTCGATCTGCGGGATGACGATGGTATCGACGTAGTACTGTCCCACCTGCTGGTGCATCACGCCGAGCATGTCGTACTGCGGGCGGTAGCGCACCGCCAGGGTCAGGGTGATCGGCAGGCCGCGGTTGGTGAGGATGCGGAACTCGTGGCGCTTGGTCTGGATGCGCGTGTTGTAGACGTACATCCGGTTCCACGGCGCCACGAAGTGCAGCCCCTCGCCGAAGACCTGATCGGTAACCGTGCCGCCGAAGAACAACCGGTAGAGCACCGCCCCTTCGCCCGGCCCGACGATCACCAGGATCGACTTGAAGTAGAAGATGAAGACCAGCAGGAAGATGATCAGCGCGACGATGATGTAGTGGGCGCGCGCCATCACCTTCTCATGCAGGCGGAACAGCCAGTTCATTTTCATTCGGGATCGTCTCCTGAGGGACTGCCGGCGGGGGAGATGAAAGGGTCGGCGGACGGTTTCAGCCGGCGGAGCCGACCGACGTCCAGTTCCACCAACTGGTCGCACAGATCGAAATAGCGGTCGTCGTGGGTCACCGCGATGACCGTCTTGCCTTGACGCTTGAGCATCGGCAGCAGCTCACGGTAGAAATAGTCGCGAAACTCCGGATCCTGGTCGGCCGCCCACTCGTCGAAGACATAGACCGGCACCTCTTCGAGCATGCAGGCCGCGAGGGCCACGCGCTTCTTCTGGCCGGTGGAGAGGTCGAGACGGGAGAATCCGTCGGCGTCGCTGTAACGCACCTTGTGGTCGATGGCGAGGACCTGGAGAAAGCCGTTGAGCCGCGCCTCGTCCACCTCGGCGACGCCGTAGATGCGATCGAACAGGTGGAAATCGCTGAAGATGATAGCGAACAGCAGACGCCGCCGGGCCTGCGGAATCGCCTCGCCGTCCACCAGGATCTCCCCCGCATCGAGCGGGTAGAGCCCGGTGAGCATCTTCATCAGGGTAGACTTCCCGCTGCCGTTGCCGCCGACGATGAAGGTGATGGTGCCGGCCTCGATGCGCCAGTCGATGGGACCGACGCCGAAACCGGTGCGACCGTCGCTGCCGGTGTAGTGATACACCGCGCCGTGGAATTCGATCGAACGGTGCAGGGACGGCGGGGTAAGGGTGGCCTCCTCGCCCTCGCTCGGCCGCGCCGCCGCGGCGCGGGTGAGGATTTCGCGCACCTGGTGGAGACGCCCGGCCGCCTGGTTGGCCCGCGCCACCACCGGAGAGTCGCGCATCATCGTGGCGATCGGCATCAGGCAGAGGATGACGATGGCGCGCACCTCGACGCTCGCCTCCACGCTGGCGATCAGCGGCAGGATGAAGACGATGAGCGTGCCGGAGAGCAGGATGGCGCTGTCGGCGAGCAGGAAGTTGGCGGCGTAGGCCTGCCCGCGGGCGGTGTTGGAGCGCCGCAGCTCGTCGGCGTTGCGGCGGAAGCCCTGCTCGAAGAAGCGCTCGCCCTTGGGCCGGTGCAACTTGATCTCCTTGAACCCGGCGACGATCCCCATCACCGCCTCGAAGTAGCCGCTCTCGCACGCCTCGCCGGCCGCCTCCAAGCGGCGCGCGCGCTCGAAGTTGTAGAGGTAGGCGATGCTGAGAGCGGCGAACACGCAGAGCACGATCAGCCCGGCGGGAATCGACAGCCACAACAGGTAGGATAAGAAGATCAGCAGCAACGTCGCCATATAGAGGAGGTTGGCGAGGATCTCCGCCGCCTCCGCCACCACCTGGGTATCCACCGCCAGGGAGCCGAAGACCTCGCTGCGGCCGATGCGCTCGTACTCGGGCAGTTCGATGCGCAGCAGGGCGCCGATGATCTCCACCCGGAAGCGGTGGGTCAGCTCGGCGAGCCACGCCGCGGTATCGACGAAGGTCTTGCGCCGCGCGATCAGGATCAGACCGAGCAGCACGAGAAAGGCCAGCGGGATGCGCTCATCGACCTGCCCCACCAGGGCCAGATCGACGGCGTGGACCAGCATGATCGCCATCAGGCAGTCGGCGGCGGCGCCCATCACGGTGGCGCGCAGCAGCCGCTTGAGCCACGCGTCACCGCTCTCGGTCAGCAACCGGATCAGGCGCATACGCCCCCCTGCGGGAGGTCGGTGATCCGCCCCAGCTCCATGTGGATCACCCGGTCGGCGCGGTGGAAGTAACGGTCGTCATGGGTCACCGCGATGACGGTGCGGCCTTCGGCCTTCAGCTGCGGCAACAGTTGGTGGTAGAAGTAGCGGCGGAACCCCGGATCCTGGTCCGCCGTCCACTCGTCGAAGATCAGCACCGGGCGCTGTTCGAGACAGGCGGCGATCAGCGCCAGCCGCTTGCGCTGGCCGGTGGAGAGGCGGGTAGTACTGAAGCGGTCGCCCTCCAGGCGGGTCTTGCCGCTCAGTTGGAGGTCCTGCAGCAGCCCCTCCGCCAAGCCGTGGTCGATCCGCTCGACGCCGTAGAGCCGATCGAACAGGTGGTAGTCGGTGAACACCGCCGAGTAGAGCGGTCGCAGGTCGGCCGCCTCGACCGGCGCACCGTTGAGCAGCAGCTCCCCCTCGTCGGCGCGGTAGAGACCGGTGAGCAGCTTGAGCAGCGTCGACTTGCCGCTGCCGTTGGCCCCGACCACGAAGAGCGTCTCGCCGCGACGCACGGTGAGGTCGATGGGACCCACCGAGAAGTGGGAGTCGCCACGGCGCGGGTAGTGAAAGCGGACCTCGCGCAGCTCGAACGCCTCGAATTCGGCCTCCGCCCCGGCGCCGGCGGCAGGCAGCTCCGCCAGCTCCTGCTCCAGTTCATCGAGCCGGCGCAGCGCGGCCCGGCTGCGCATCAGGTAGGGGATGTAGGAGAACAGGCCGATGATGTGCTCCCACAGGTAGTAGGTAACGCTGAGCAGCAGCACCACACCGGTGATCACGTCCATCTGGGTCAACCCCAGCGCGACGGTGCCGAGGATGGCGTAGATGCACAGGTCGAGCAGCACCATGCCCCAGGCCGAGTGGCGCCCCAGCTCCCGGCGCCGTTCCAGCGCCTCCTCGGAAGCGGGCAGGAAGAAGCGGTGGTAGAGCTCGCGCGCCTTGGCCGGGGCCACCTTGAGCTCGTTGAACCCCTCCAGGATGTGCCGGGTGATGCCGAAGAAGCGCTCCTCGGCGGCGCTCGCCGCCGCCGCCACCGCCTCCTGGCGGCGGTGCCCCGGTCGGTACGCCCAGATGGAGAGGGTGACGATCCCGGCCATGGCGCAGAAACCAATCGGCGAGACCGACAGCACGTAGAGCAGGCAGGCCGCGAGCAGTGCGATGATCTGCAGCGAGAGCACCGCGATCCAGGCGGCCGAGGAGAGGGTGGCGGTATCCCGCGTCAGGCGGGCGTGGATGCGATCGGCGCCGATGCGCTCGATGTCCTGGAGTTCGGCATCGCGCAGCCTCAGCGCGATGCGCATGGCGATATCCGAGGCGGTGCTCTCCGCCATGGCGACCGCCCGGCGCAGCGCCACCTGCTTGCATAGGGAGAAGGCGAGGATGGATGCCAGTGCGTAGTAGAGGTGGTGGGGATGCTCCACCCCGGTGCGGGCCCCCTCCGCGCCGTCGGTGACCAGCACCAGGGCGCTGGCCTGGAACAGCGCGGCCAACAGCGAAAGGACGATGATCAGCGCGGTCTCATGGGGGGATTCCCTGAGGAACAGCCCGAAGAAACCACCTTTGAAATCCGTCATGGGGAGGGGGGACCAAGCGGCAGGGAAGACATCGAAAGGGGGCAACCGAGGCCGCCCCCTTAGGGCCCGCGAAAGAATAACTTCCGGTTTTGGGGCGTTGAGACGCCCGTCCGGCAAGGCGCGCAAAGGGGCGCATACTTGCCGTAGGCAACCCTTTGCGCAACGCCGCCGGACGGAGCGGATCGGCGTTCCAAAACCGCAAGTTATTCTTTCGCGGGCCCTTAGGGCTAGCGAAAGAGCGGAGAGTCGCCGCTTAGCTGGCCTTGGCCGCCGCCGCGACGTCCTTGCCCTCTTCCACCGCGCTCTTGAGGTCTTCGCGGTACTGGGCGGGGTCGAGGTCGTCGAGGGTGCCGTTCTTCTCGAAGTGGCTGATGAACACCCGGCCGACGGCGTAGGTGAGCGCGCCGCCGAGGATCGACATGCTGGCGCCACCGGCGAGCGAACCGAAGCCGGGGATGATCTTGACCACGCTGGCCAGGGAAACGGTCGCCACGGTGGGCAGGATGCCGCCGATCAGCGAGGTGATGATGGAGCGGCCGACCTTCTCCTTGAACGGCACGCCGTACTCGTTGCACAGGCTGTGAACCATCTTCATCTGGATACCGATCAGGGCCGCCACGTCGAGGACGGGCACCGGCACCAGGCCGACCGCCATGGAGGCGATGACGTAGCTCTTCACCGTGTTGAGGGCGGGTTCCCGATGCATGGATACGTCCGCAGCGGCGGGCGAAACGGTGCTCTCGGTGGCGGAATTGGCAGTGGTGGTCATGACGAACGCTTCTCCTTGAAACAAAACTTGGGGTGGGCGGCACACGGGGCCCGACGCAGGGGATCCGCGCGGATTCCATGGCGATCGAACAGTCGTTGGCGCGGCCTATTATCCGAAGCGGGTGATTTCGAATCAATGGTCCACCGGGATTTTTTTGAAAATAGATACCACTTCGCCGATCGGTCGCGAATAAGTGGTCATAATAACGCAGAAAACCCGGCTGAAACGGCGCTTAAAGGCTCCTCGGCGTGTTATTTCCTGTTCATCTCTTGTTCATTTCTTGTCATGAAAGACGCCCTCCACCACATCGCTTGGTGGGGGGGCGAGCGCTTCCGCCGAGAACCATTAATTTATTTCGACTACCGACAATTCAAAACGCCACATTCGAGCCGTATAAAAGGCATAAATAGTCTTGACTCGCAACCGCCGTGACCGCTCTTTTCCCGGCTCAACTTCCGAGGCATGCGGCGGCGGTGAAACCTCGCCCTCATTCCGTCGCGGCGGCGTCTCCCTCCCGTGCCGCGACCGCCACCCCCCGCCCCTCCACGAAGGCGTCGCGAAGCCGGTCACGATAGCGGTCGGGCGCGAAGTCGATCAGCGTCCCGCCGCGCTCGAAATGGTGGATGAACACCTTGCCGACGGCGTAGCTGAGGGCACCGCCGAGGATCGCCATGCTGGCACCACCGGCGAGCGTGCCGAAACCGGGGAGGATCTTGATGATGCTGGCCAGCGAGGCGGTGGTCGCCGTCGGCAACATGCCGCCGATCAACGAGGCGATGAGCGAACGACCGAGATTCTCCCTGAAGGGAACCCCGTACTCGTTGCACAGCGCGTGGACCATCTTCACTTGGACCCCCACCAGGGCCACCACATCGAACAGCGGCAGCGGCACCAGGCCGATGGCCATGGAGGCGATGACGTGAGTCTTGACGATGCCGCCGGAGGCCCCCGGAGTACCGGGCTCGAGCCGCACCATCGCGCCGGGGTGAACGCCGCCCCGAAACGCGGAGCCCTCTGTGCTGCCGACAATCTTTTTCATGAACGATCCGATCTCCCGATTCGAGTGCGGCGGCATTGTCCGGGAGGCCGCCCGCCCGAGCGAGCAAGTCGCCCCCGGGGCCGCAAAGAAGCGCGCACTATGCAAGATGTAGTGGAGCGGAATCAACCGACCGGTCAAATGTCTGCCGGGCGATGGGGGATCGGGTCACGGAAACGAGAGAACGGAGGGCCGGAGAGCGCTCGCTGCAAAAGCAACACCGCCCCCGAAAAAAGACGGGGGCGGCGTTGGGGACGCGCAATCGGCGGATCAGGCGAAGGCGGGGCTGAAGCTCTCCGCCGGCACCGGGCCGTCGGCGTTCCAGTAGGGCGACAGCTTGCGCAGACGCTCGATGATCGGCGGTACCGCGGCGATCACCCGCTCCACCTCCTCCATCTTGTTGAAGCGGCTGAAGGAGAAGCGCACCGAACCGTGGGCGGCGGTATACGGGATGCCCATGGCGCGCATCACATGGGAGGGCTCCAGCGAGCCGGAGGTGCAGGCCGAGCCGCTGGAGGCGGCGATACCGCCATGGTTGAGCATCAGCAGGATCGCCTCGCCCTCGATGTACTCGAAGGCGATGTTGGCGGTGTTGGGCACCCGGTTGGCCGGGTCGCCGGTGACGAAGGCGTGGCTGATCTGGGAGAGGATCCCCTCCTCCAGCCGGTCGCGCATCTTGGAGACGCGGCAGACGCCGTTGGTCAGGTAGTCCTGGGCCAGCTCGGCGGCAATCCCGAGGCCGACGATCGAGGCGGCGTTCTCGGTGCCGGCGCGGCGCCCGCGCTCCTGGTGGCCGCCGCGCAGCAGCGGGCGGAAGCGGGTGCCGCGGCGCAGGTAGAGGGCGCCGACCCCCTTCGGAGCGTGCAGCTTGTGGCCGGAGAGGGAGAGCATGTCGACCTTGGTGCCGTGGATCTCGATCGGCACCTTGCCCACCGCCTGCACCGCATCACTGTGGAACATCACCCCCTTGGCGTGGGCCAGCTCGGCCATCTCCTCCACCGGGAAGAGGGTGCCGGTCTCGTTGTTGGCCCACATGATCGAGGCGATCGCCACCTGGTCGGAGAGCGCCGCCTTGTACTGATCCAGGTCGATGCGCCCCTGGCCGTCCACCTCGATGCGGTGGATGGTGTAGCCCTTCTTCTCCAGGTGCTCGCAGACGGTGAGGATCGCCGGGTGCTCGACCACCGAGGTGATGATCTCCTTGCGTTCGGGCTGCGCCTCGAGGGCGGAGAGCAGCGCGGTGGAGTTGGCCTCGGTGCCGCAGGAGGTGAAGACGATCTCGTCGTCGCGCTCGGCGCCGACCAGCCGCTGCACCTGGCTGCGCGCCTCCTTGAGGGCGCGACCGACCTTGTCGCCGAAGCGGTGCATCGAGGAGGGGTTGCCGAACTGCTCGGTGAAGAAGGGCAGCATCGCCTCCACCACCTGCGGGTCGACCATGGTGGTGGCGTTGTTGTCGAGATAGATGTCGTCGCTCATGGCGAGCTCCTTGAAGAGTAAGATTTATCCGCAAATGAACGCGAATAAACGCAAAGGAGGGAATTGCGCCTGCGGCGCAGCAAACAAGAGGAGAGACGCTCCGCTCAATGAACTAGAACACGCAGGAGATGCTTTGCGTCCCATTTGCGTTCATTCGCGTTCATTTGCGGAAAACTCTTCGACTCTTAGGCGATCTTGCCCATCAGGGCGGCGGGGAGGACCTTGACCGGCTCGCCCAGCTCCTCGATCAGCCGCTGCTGGATCCCCTGCAGGGTCATCTGTGCCATCTGGCAGCCGGAACAGGCGCCGGTGAGGTTGACGAAGATCTTGTCGCCGTCCACCTCGACCAGCTCGACGTCGCCGTGGTCGCGCTGGAGCTGCGGGCGCAGCGATTCGAGCACCAGTTCGATACGGCGCATGCGCTGTACGCTGGTCAGCTGGGCCGGGGCCGGCTCGGGCTCCGGCTCGGGCATCTCTTCGAGGCAGTAGGCGAGGATCTCCTCGATCTTCTCGTGGCACGAGGAGCAGCCGCCACCGGCCTTGGTGTAGTTGGTCACCTCCTCCAGGGTGGTCAGCCGGTTGGCCTTCACCGTCTCGGCGATCATCACCTCGTCGATGCCGAAGCACTTGCAGACCAGCGCCCCCTCCTCGTGGTCGTCGTGCCACTCCTCGCCGCGGTAGTTGGCCACCGCCGCCTGCAGCGCCTCGCGGCCCATCACCGAGCAGTGCATCTTCTCCGGGGGCAGCCCCTCCAGAAAGTCGGCGATGTCCTGGTTGGAGACGTTCAGCGCCTCGTCGAGCTTCATCCCCTTGATGATCTCGGTCAG
This sequence comes from Endothiovibrio diazotrophicus, assembly GCF_054657215.1. Classification (NCBI taxonomy): domain Bacteria; kingdom Pseudomonadati; phylum Pseudomonadota; class Gammaproteobacteria; order Chromatiales; family Thioalkalispiraceae; genus Endothiovibrio; species Endothiovibrio diazotrophicus. Next base: position 9,009 of record NZ_BAAHXB010000017.1, on the reverse strand, counting down.
CGCGGAACTCGAAGCGATGGCCGAGCCGCAGCCGAAGGTCTGGAAGCCGGCATCGATGATGGTCTCGTTCTCCGGGTCCACCTTGAGGGTGAGGCGCAGCGCGTCACCACAGGAGATGGAGCCCACCTCGCCCACCGCGTTGGCGTCCTCCACCGCACCGGCGTTGCGCGGGTTGAAGAAGTGCTCTTTGACCGTTTCGGAGTAATCCCACATGGCGACGACCTCATAATAAGTTGAATTCTGGCGCGAAAAACAGAAAAGACAGAAAAGAGAAGATCCCTTTCCCTCTCGGGTGCAGGCGTTGTGCCACCCGGCCGACATGGCGTAACTCGTTGATCTGAAAAACACTCAATCGCTCTCCCAGCACAATACTTGAGTATTTATGTCGACGACGGTGGAACGCTTTGTAGGCTTTGCGACAGATACGTCCGGTCCGCGCGTCCCGTTGCGATGTCGCCCCCCGCCTCCCCACCCGTTCGCTTCGGACCGGAGGTCGGGGCTACCGGGCATCACGGGTGAAGATTCGGTAATATCCGGTTAGCCTTTTCAGAAGGGGTCAGGAACGAACCGCGGAGCCAGCTCCCCGCCCGGGTAGCCAAAAGTCAGGCGTTCCGTCCCCTCGTACATCGTTCCTCGACCGGACGAGGCCGCACCATGCTCCTGCTGTTACTGCTCTTCACCCTCCCCGCCCTGGCCGCCCCGCCGAGCCCGGTACTGCTTGGCTTCGACGGCGCCTACGGACTCCACAACAGCACCTCCGCCCGGGCCATCGAGCAGGGCATGCGCGTCGCCATCGACGAGATCAACGCCGCCGGCGGAGTGCTCGGCGGGCGCCCGCTGGCGCTGATCACCAGCGACAATCGCTCGGTACCGGCCCGCGGCATCGACAACATCCGCGCCTTCGCCCAACAGCAGGACCTGGTGGCGGTGTTCGGCGGTCGCTTCAGCCCGGTGCTCCTGCAGCAGCTTCCCGTGGTGCATGGCGAGAAGGTGATCCTCGCCGACGTGTGGGGCTCGGCCGACCGCATCACCGATCACGACTACCACCCCAGCTACACCTTCCGTCTCTCGTTGCGCGACGCCTACGCGATGCCGACGATGCTCCGCCACGCGACCGCCAAGGGGGCCGCGCGGGTCGGCCTGCTGCTCCCCAACACCGGCTGGGGCCGCAGCAACGAGGCCGCCGCACGCCGCTTCTCCGCCATCCACCCGCGCCCCGCGATCACCACCTACCAGTGGTACAACTGGGGCGAGGAGAGCCTGCTGCATCAGTTGCGCGCGCTGCGCGCCGCCGGCGCCGAGGCGTTGGTGGTGGTGGCCAACGACGTCGAGGGCTCGATCCTGGTGCGCGAAATGGCCGCCCTGCCGCCCGCCGAGCGGATGCCGATCATCAGCCACTGGGGGGTCACCGGCGGCCACTTCGTGGAGAATTGCGGAGCCGCCCTCCACCAAGTGGACTTCTCGGTGGTCCAGACCTTCAGCCTGTTCCGCGCCGATCCGACGATCCGGGAACGGGTGATGGCCGCCGCCAAGCGGCTGTTCGAGATCACCGCACCGGAGCAGGTGGAGGCGCCGGTGGGCTTCGGCCACGCCTACGACATGGTCCACCTGCTGGCACGGGCGATCGACGCCGCCGACACCACCGACCGCCCGGCGGTGCGCGACGCCCTGGAGCGCATCGGCGACTACCACGGCCTGGTCCGTGACTATCACCACCCCTTCGGCCCCGACGACCACGACGCCCTCGACCCCGAAGACGTCTTCATGGCCCACTACGACGAGCACGGGGTGCTCCGCCCGCTCCCCTGAGCCGGCCGTCCGTCGCCCCGTCCCGATGCGCCGCAGCCTCGCCTACACCATCGCCGCCGGCACCGCCCTGGTGACCGCGCTGTTCGTGCTGGTCCTGCTCTACCTCTCCGAACAGGCGATGGAGCGGGTGGTGCGCCGGCAGGTGGCGCAACTGCTCGCCGACACCGCCGACGAACTGCAACATACCGCCCTCGACAAGCTCTCCAAGCTGCGCGACGACCTGGCGCGGCTCGCCGGCAACACCCTGATCGCCAACGCCCTGGTCGATGACGTCGGCCGCGAGCTCTACCTGCGCTCCTTCCTCCAGGGCTACCGGGTGGTGGACGACATCCCGCTGGCGGTGATCGTCACCAACTATCGCGGCGCCGCGATCGCCGACAACCGCCCCGACTGGCCGAAGCCCCGGCAGCTCACCGAGTGGGCGGCCGCGGTGGTCGCCGACAACCGCCCGGCGGTGCGCCTGGTGCGCGTCGATGGGGCGGACTACGCGCTGTTCGGGGCGCCGGTGATCTACGCCAACACCGGCACCGCCGAGGGGGCGCTGCTGTTCCAGATCCGCCTGGCGGACCTCACCGGCTCCAAGGAGATGCGCCGCCACTGGATCTACTCCGGCCGGATCGAGGGCATCGACCTCACCCTCCACGACCTCACCGACGGCACCGTCGCCACCCTGAGCGAGCAGCGCCCCCGCCGCCCCGCCGCCACGCCGGCCGCCGGCGAGACCGCCTTCGCGGGCCTCGCGGTTCGCGCCCACCTCCACGGCGAGCCGCAGCTGCTGGAACGGGAGGTGGCGGCGCTGCGCAACGACTACCTCCTGCTGGCGCTGCTCGGACTGCTCGCCGCAGCGCTCGCCGGCGGCCTGCTGGCGCGACTGCTCAGCCGACGCATCGCCCGGCTGGCCGCCGACACCCGCCGCCTGATCCGCGCCGACGAGCCGGTGGCCCGCCTCCAGGTCGAGGGAAGCGACGAGGTGGCGCAACTGGCCAGCGCCTTCAACACCGCGCTGGACCAGTTGGAACTCGCCCAGAACGACGCCCGCGCCCACGCCGAACACGCCCTCGCCCTGCAGCGGGACAAATACCGCGGGGTGGTCGACCGTGCCGGCGAGGCGCTGCTGATCTTCGATGCGGAGGGAGGGATCCGCGAGGCCAATGCGGCGGCGGCGAAGCTGCTCGGCTATCGCCCCGAGCGATTGGAGCGGTTGGGCTTCGCCGACCTTTTCGACGCCGCCGACCAGAACCCGACCCCGCCGACCGCCCCCACTACCTTCGAGACCGAACTGCGCGCCGCCGACGGCAGCCCCCTGGCGGTGGAGGTCAACGCCGGCCGGCTGACCATCGACGACCGCCCCCACCTGCTCTGGCTGCTGCGCGACGTCGGCGAGCGGCGCGCCATGCAACGCGCGCTGATCGGCGCCAAGGAGGAGGCCGAACGGGCGAGCCGCGCCAAGAGCGCTTTCCTCGCCACCATGAGCCACGAGATCCGCACCCCGATGAACGCCATCCTCGGGGTGGCCGACCTGCTCGCCGAGACGCCGCTGGACGAGGAGCAGGAGCACTACGTGGCGATGTTCGCCAGCGCCGGCGAGAACCTGCTGCAGATCATCAACGACATCCTCGACATCTCCAAGATCGAGGCCGGCCAGGTGGAGCTGGAACGGCGCCCGTTCTCGCTCGCCAGGAACGCCGCCGACGCCGTGGAGATCGTCCGCGGGCGGGCCCACGGGAAGGGGCTGAAACTGATCACCTTCGGCTTCGAAGCCCTCCCCGAGCGAGTGGTGGGGGACCCGGTCCGGCTGCGTCAGGTACTGATCAACCTGCTCGGCAACGCGGTGAAATTCACCGAACGGGGCTGCGTCGCCCTGCTCGCCGACGGCAGCCCGCTGGGCGAGGAGCGCTGGCGACTCACCTTCTACGTGGTCGACACCGGCATCGGCATCTCCGCCGAGCAGCGCGAGCGGGTGTTTCAGGAGTTCACCCAGGCCGACTCCACGATCACCCGGCGTTTCGGCGGCACCGGCCTCGGCCTGGCCATCTGCCGGCGGCTGGCGGGGCTGATGGGGGGGAGCCTGTCGCTGCACAGCCGCGAGGGGCACGGCACCACCTTCCGCTTCACCGTCGAGCTGGAGGGCAGCTCCGAAGGGGACGCGGAGGGCCCGGCTGAAGCGCTCACCGGGCGCCACATCCTCACCCTCCACGACCACCCGATCCACCGCGACTTCTACGAGAGCAGTCTGGCCGCCTGGGGGGCCGAGGTGACCCCGGTGGAGCAGCCGCAGGGGTTCGCCCGACGCTGCCTGGAGGAGTGGGCGCGGCGCCCCTTCGACCTCCTCTTCATCCACCACGAACGGCTCGACCGCGGGGCGCTGCTCGACGAGCTGCGGGCGCTGCGCGCCGCCCCCGAACTGACCGGGCTCTCGATCATCCTCTGCGGTACCCTGCATGGCCGCGACGAGCTGGCACCGCTGCACGCCCTCGACGTGGTCTTCCTCCCCGACCGCCACGACGACCAGTTGCTCGCCCGCGGCATGCGCCTGGCGCTCAACCGGGAGGCGCGACACCGCGAGCGGCGCACCGTCGATCCCGCAACCACCGCCGGCATGCGAGTGCTGCTCGCCGACGACAGCACCGACAACGTGGAGCTGTTCCGCGCCTTCGTCGCCCGCCAGGGGATCGAGCTGGTGGTGGCGGGTGACGGCGAGGAGGCGGTAGGGCACTACCTGGAGTACGACGGCGCCTTCGATCTGGTGCTGATGGACATCGAGATGCCACGCAAGGACGGCTACGGCGCCACCCGCGAGATCCGCCAATGGGAGCGTTTCCACCGCCGGCCGCGGCGACCGATCCTCGCCCTCACCGCCCACGCCCTGGAGGAGCACGTCGCCCTCTCCCGCGAGGCGGGCTGCGACGAGCATCTGGCAAAACCGCTGAAGAAGCAGGCGCTGCTCGAAGCGCTGGCGCGCTACGCGCCGCCAAAGCGGTGACCGTTCGCGACGACGCTCCGATCAGTCGGCGGGCGCTCCCCCTGGTTACCACGCTCCGCGTGGTAACCCGATCTCCACACCGGCACCGCCCTCGCCGATGGACGCTCCGCGTCGGCCCCACGACAAACAACACCACCGTGCCCGAGCCCGGACGCAGAGCGTCCAGGGACCCCGGTTACGACGCAGAGCATCCAGGGACCCGGTTACGACGCAGAGCGCCAGGGACCCGGTTACGACGCAGAGCGCCAGGGACCCGGTTACGACGCAGAGCGCCAGGGACCCGGTTACGACGCAGAGCGTCGTAACCAGAAAACCACAAAACAAAAAAAGGCGCCGAAGGGGCCGCTGCGGCCCCCTCGACGCCCTTGCTGCCGGCGACGCCGCGGATTACTCCACGCCGTACTCCACCCGCAGGTCCTCATCGCGCACGATCATCTGACAGGCCAGCCGCCACGGGTGGTCCATGTCGGTGACCGCCATCTCGTCGACCTGCTCCTGGGTGATCTTGCCGAGGCCCTTGAGCACGGTGATCTCCTTGTCGGTGAGCGGGCCGCCCTTCTCCTTGCCGTCGGAGAGGTGGGTGACCTTCACCAGGCAGGTGCCGCACTCGCCATCCTGGCAGTTGAAGGCGATCGGGATCTTGTTCTCCTTGGCGATCTTGAGGATGGTGTCGGTGTGACTACCGGCCACCGCGTAGACGGTCTTGTCCTTGTACTCGGGATGGCTGAAGGTGATGTTGGCCATGTGGGAACCTCCTCGGGATTAAGCCGGTTTGACGGTGCAGTCGCCCAGGACCTGGGCCTGACAGGCGATGCGGTGATTGCGGCCGGCACTCGCCTCGCGCAGCAGCTTGTCCTCCAGCACCGACGGCGAGGTGAGGTTGTTGGCGCCCTCCACCACCTCCATCAGGCAGGTCCCGCAATCACCCTCGCGGCAGCCGTAGATGATCGCGCTGCCCACCTTCTCGGAAAGCTCGATGACCCGGATCCCGACCGGCGCGTTGACCGTCACGCCGATGTCGGCGAATGTCACTTTTGCCTTAGGCATGAGATGCCTCCTTAATATGTGAATGCTTCGAAACAGGTCCCGCCGGACGCAGGACCGCCTCCCTTAGATCAACTTGCATGCCAATCACGACGGCCGGCCAAGAGCTTGAAATTCCAATTCATTGCGCGCTCTGATTCGGCGCAATCCGGGGATAGTCCGGACATTTGTAAGGTTAATGACAGCCCGACCCACGTTGCCCTCCCCTCCCCGTGATGGGAAAATTCCCGATTCAACTGCCGCGGCAGACACGGAACGCGACCACCCGATACGGAATACCGCCCCATGAAGCAACTGAGCCTGAAATCCCGTTTCACCCTCTATCTGAGCGCCATCGGTCTGCTCTCGCTGCTGATCGGCCTGACCTACTTCCTCGCCGTCCGTGGCGAGCTGGTCGCCAGGGCGATCGAGGGACGCGAAGAGCTGCTGCTCGCCGCGATGGAGGAGAAGATGGACGAAAAGCGCGACATCGGCGTCACCAACGCCATCGCGCTGTCGATGAACGGCGAACTCCGGGAGGCCCTGCGCAACAACGACCGCCAAGCGGCCGTCGACGTGCTGGCGCGGGTCCACGACACCTACAAGGCCAACTCCAACTTCAAGGGCATCCGCGTCCACCTCCAGGACCGGGAGGGGCGCTCGTTCGTACGCAGTTGGGATCCGCAGCGCTTCGGCGACCCGCTGCGCGCGACCCGCCCCGGCATCGACCGGGTGATCCGCGACCACAAGGTGGTGGTGAACTTCGAGAACGGCGACACCGGCATGCGCATCCGCGCCATCGCCCCGGTGATGGCGGGGAGTGAATACCTCGGCTCCATCGAGTTCATCCAGGGGGTCGGCAGCGTCAGCCGCGACTTCGAGAAGCTCGGCCGGCGCTACATCCTGCTGCTCGACCCGCAGGCGGTCGCAAGCGGGCTCGACGGCAACCCGCAGGTCGGCCCCCTGACGGCGGCGAGCAAGCGCTGGTTCAGCGACGCCACGCTGGCCTTCGCCCGCAGCATCGACCTGCAGCGGCTGCGCACCGACGGGCGGGTGCTCGACCAGGAGTGGTTCGCCACCTACCGCGAGGTGAAGGACCCCAACGGCCAGGTGGTGGGCATCCACCTGGTGGGCGAACCGGCGACGGTGGCCGCCGCCGAGATCGCCGACGTGACCCGCGTCGCCCGCTCCTTCCTGATCCTCATCGTGGCGCTCACCGCGGTGATCGTCGGCATCGTCCTGCTGCTGCTCAACCGCTCCCTGATCGCCCCCATCGGCGAGGTGGTGGCCCTCCTCGGGCGCTCCGGCAACGACCTCAGCGTGCGCCTGCCGATCCGCCGGGAGGACGAACTGGGGCGGCTGTTCAGCCACGTCAACCACTTCTTCGAGCAGCTCGGCGGGGTGGTCGGCCAGGTGGGCGGGGCGATCGGCGAGCTGGGCGGGGCGACCGCGCGGATGACCGCGGTGAGCCGGCGGACCATCGACGGGGTCCAGCGCCAGCAGGCGGAGACCGACCAACTGGCCAGTGCCATGACCGAGATGGCCGCCACCGCCCAGGAGGTGGCGCGCAACGCCGCCGAGGCGGCCACCACCACCTCCCATGTGGACGACGAGGCGCGCAACGGCGGCAGCGTGGTCGGCCAGGCGATCGAGGCGATCGACGCCCTGGCCGCCGAGGTGCAGCACGCCGCCGAGGTGATCCAGCGGCTGGAGAGCGACAGCGACGCCATCGGCCGGGCCGGCGAGGTGATCCGCGAGATCGCCGAGCAGACCAACCTGCTGGCGCTCAACGCCGCCATCGAGGCGGCCCGCGCCGGTGAGCAGGGGCGCGGCTTCGCGGTGGTCGCCGACGAGGTACGCGCGCTGGCCAGCCGCACCCACGAGTCGACCCAGGAGATCCAACAGATGGTCGAGCGGTTGCAGGGCGCCGCCCGCGACGCGGTGCAGGTGATGGAGAGCGGGCGCGAGCAGGCCGCGGGCAGCGTCGCCCGGGCCAACCGCGCCGGCGAATCGCTAAAGGCGATCATCGCCGACATGGCGCGGATCACCGACATGAACGCGCAGATCGCCAGCGCCGCCGAGGAGCAGCGGGCGGTGGCCCGGGAGATGGAACAGAACGTCACCCGCATCAGCGGCATCGCCGAACAGACCGCCAACGGCGCCCACGAGACCGAGGCGGCCGAGGAGGAGCTGGAGCGGCTGGCCGAACGGCTGAAGGGGCTGGTGGGTCAGTTCCGCACCTAGCTCAGAAGATCTTCTCGATCGACGTGGCGCCTGCCGTACAGGTGTCGCAAAGGGGGTAGACGATACCCCGGGTGGTGGAGGAGAACTCCATCCGCAATCGATAGTTGATATCGCCGGAAGGTGCGGACAAGCGGGTCATCAATGTTCGTCCGGATAGCGCGCCAGGAAATCCTCCAACCGCCGACCGGTGGTGAGCTCGAACCCCTCTCCCCCCTCCATCAGCCGCTCCATGCGATCGAGACGGAAGTGGCGGAACTCATCGCGTAGCTCGCACCAGGCGACCAGCGTCCAGGTCCGCCCCCAGTAGGCGAGCCCCAGCGGCCACACCGTGCGCACCGAGCGCTCGCCGTCGGCGCGGCGGTAGTGAAAGCTCACTTTGCGCCGGGCGCGCACCGCCTGGCGCAGCAGGTGGAGGGCGTCGGCCACCGCCGCCTCGGGGCCGAACGGCGGTACCAGGAGCGCGTTGCGCGCCAGCTCCGGCAGCAGCCGCTCCGGCAGCACCGCCTCGATCCGCGCCACCGCGCGGGCCGCCGCCGCGGCGAGCAGCGGGTCGCTCCACACCTCGACCATGCGCACCCCGAGCAGCAGCGCCTCCAGCTCCTCCTCGTCGAACATCAGCGGCGGCAGCCGGAACCCCTCCATCAGCCGGTAGCCGAGCCCCGCCTCGGCGATGATCGGGATACCCGAAAGGGTGAGGTCCTGGATGTCGCGGTAGACGGTGCGCGTGGAGACCTCCAGCCGCTCGGCAAGACTGCCGGCGGTCAGCCAGCGGTCGCTACGCAGCTCCTGGATGATCCGGAACAGGCGGTCGGCGCGGCGCATAACACTATTTGCGGGCGCGTAGCGCCGCCTCCATCGCCACGCCGACCCAGCGACGCAGCTCCTCGGGTTCCTCCAGCACCTCCACCGGCACCGACCAGAAGTTCATCCGGGTGGTTTTTCCCTTCGAC
>NZ_BAAHXB010000016.1:0-75780 GCF_054657215.1 Endothiovibrio diazotrophicus | reverse complement strand
CTTTCGCGGGCCCTTACCCCCCACGGCGAGGCGGAGACGCCCATCAGCAGCGCATCTCCTCGGTGACGGACTCCGGCGTCTCGGGCTCGGCATAGCGGGCGCGGATCGCGCTCACCTCCTGGCGCCGTTCGAGAAACGCCGCCACCAGCGACGGATCGAACTGGCTCCCGGCGTGCGCCGCCAGATAGTCGAAGGCCCGCGTCTCCTCCCATGCCGCTTTGTAGGGGCGTGGCGAGGTCAACGCGTCGAACACGTCACACACCGCGGTGATCCGCCCGACCAGCGGGATCGCCGCCCCCGCCAGCCCGCACGGGTAGCCTTCGCCGTCCCACCGCTCGTGGTGGGTCAGCGCCACCTCGCGGGACATCTCCAGCAGGTCGTGGCCGTGGCCCTGCAACAGCTCCGCGCCGATCACGGTGTGGCGCTTCATCACCTCCCACTCCGTGGCGTCCAGCCGTCCCGGCTTGAGCAGGATCGCGTCGGGGATGCCGATCTTGCCGATATCGTGCATCGGGCTGGCGTGGAGCAGCCGCTCCACCGCCCGTGCCTCCATGCCGACGGCCCGGCCGAGCAGCTCGCACAGCTTGCCCACCCGGATCACATGCAGACCGGTCTCGTTGTCGCGGTATTCGGCGGCGCGGCCGAGGCGGTGGATGATCTCGCGGCGGGTGCGCCACAGCTCGCGGGTGCGCTCGCGCACCTTGCGCTCCAGGATCAGGTTCTGGTCGCGCACCTGCTCGTGGAGCAGCCGTACCTCGAGCAGGTTGCGGATGCGGTTGAGCACCTCGACCCGGTTGAACGGCTTGGTGACGAAATCCTTGGCCCCCGAGGAGAGGGCGCGCACCCGGGTCTCGTCGTCGGTCTGGGCGGTGAGCACCAGCACCGGCAGGTAGTCCCCCCGCTCCACCTCGCGCAGCCGACGCATCACCTCGAAGCCGTCCAGGTGTGGCATGCGCAGATCGAGCAGGATCAGGTCGAAGGCGCGCTTGCGATGCCGTTCCGCCACTCGCCGCGGGTCGTACTCGCCGGTGAAGTCGCGGTAGCCCTCCATGTGCAGCATCCGCTCCAGCATACGGATGTTGATCGTCTCATCATCGACCACCAGGATCCTGGCGTTGAGTATTTCCCTGATCATCCCATCTCCCCCTTCACGCCCCCGGGATACGGCCCACCCGCGGCAGCGGGTCGCCCGCCTCTTCACACTCGCCGATCGACCGACGGCCGCTCGGCGACCCGCTCCGGGACCATGCCGTGGAGCCCCTCGGCATGGCCGACGAACGGCCCCCCCTCCCCCGCTCACGCCCCGCCCGCCGGGACCATCGGCCCGAACGGGGCGCCGTGGGCGAGCAGCGGCGCCGGCGCCGCGCCGGCGGCGGGGGCGGGCGGCGCGGCCTGCACGGTGAAGAAGGCGATCGAACGCTTCAGTTCCCGGGCCTGGGCGGAGAGCGCCTCGGAGGTGGCCGCCAGCTCCTCGGAGGCCGCCGCGTTCTGCTGGATCACCGTGTCCTGCTCCTGCACCGCCTGGTTGATCTGCTCGGCGCCGGTGTACTGCTCGGCGCTGGCGGCGTTGATCTCCTGCACCAGGTCGGCGGTGCGGCGGATCTCCGGGACGATCTGCACCAGCAGCTCGCCGGCCCGCTCGGCCACCTCCAGGCTGTCGGCGGAGAGGTCGCTGATCTCGCTCGCCGCCCCCTGGCTGCGCTCGGCCAGCTTGCGCACCTCGGCGGCGACCACCGCGAAGCCCTTGCCGGCATCGCCGGCGCGCGCCGCCTCGATGGTGGCGTTGAGCGCCAGCAGGTTGGTCTGGCGGGCGATCTCCTCAATGATCGTGATGCGCTCGGCGATCTGCTTCATGGCGGTGACCGTTGCCGCCACCGCCTCGCCACCGTGGGTCGCGTCGCCGGCCATCTGCTGTGCGATCTGCTCGGTCTGCTGGGCGTTGTCGGCGTTCTGGCGGATGATCGAAACCATCTCATCCATCGACGAGGAGAGCTGCTCGACCGCCGCCGCCTGCTCGGTGGTCCCCTGGGAGAGCCCCTGGGCGGCGCTGCTCAGCTGCTCGCTGCCGCTGGCCACGCCTTGGGAGGAGATCTCCACCTCGCCGATCACCCGGCGCAGGCTACGCACCATCTCGCCCATCGCCCGCAGCAGCCGGCCGGCCTCGTCGTCGCGGTCGCTCTCCAGCTCCATGGTCAGGTCGCCGCCGGCGAGCCGCTGCGCCACCTCCACCGCCTGGTTGAGCGGGCGGGTGACCGAACGGATGATCAGGTAGGCCAGCAGCAGCGCGAGCAGGGTCGCCCCCACCGTCGGCACCAGGAAATTGACCCGCATCGCCGCCAGTTGCTCCTCCACGTCGTCGACGTAGATGCCGCTGCCGATCACCCAGCCCCACGGCGCGAACAGCTTGACGTAGGAGATCTTCGCCACCGGCTCGCTCTCGCCCGGTTTGGCCCACTTGTAGTCCACCAGCCCCTCGCCCTTGTCGGCGGCGACCCGCGCCATCTCGACGAAGAGCTGCTTGCCGTCGGGGTCGCGGCTCTCGGTGACGTCCTTACCCACCGCCTCCTGCTTGAAGGGGTGCATCACCAGGGTGCGGTCGCGGTCGATGACGAAGAAGTACTCCTCGCCGTGGTAGCGCAGCTGCTCCAGGGCGGCGGCGGCGCGTTTCATCGCCTCGATGCGGCTCAGCTCGCCGGTCTCGGCGCGCCGCTCGAATCCCGCGGCCACGTGATAGGCCACCTCCACCACCGCCTTGATGGCGTCCTCCTTCTCATGCATCAGGCTGCGTTCCACCATCGGCAGGAAGAACACGACCAGCCCCCACAGGGCGAAGGCGGTCACCGTGACGAACAGCCCGAGAATCTTCACCGACGCCCCGAGGTCGCGGAAGCGGCGGATACGCATCGTCTTCATGGTCATGACCGTTCTCCTAATGCCGGCCTTGCGGCGCGGCCTGTACACGTTGACCGGCGACGGGCGCGAACGGCGCCTCCGCCCCGGATTCCTGCTCCCCGACCACCCGGTCGAGCAGCGACATCTCCTCTACCGAAAGCACCGCATCCACCTGCAGGAGGATCATGAAGCCCCCCTGCGCGGGGACCATCCCCTCGATGAAGTCAGTGCGCACCCGGGCGCCGAAGGCCGGCGGCGGCTCGATCTGCGCCGCGGCAATCTCCAGCACCTGGCGTACCCCGTCGACCAGCATGCCGATGGCCAGCGGCTCCTCGCCCTCGCCGGCCGCCACCTCGACGATGACGATGCAGCTGTCGACGCTCAGCTCGGCCGGGTGGCGACCGAGGCGCACCGAGAGATCGATCACCGGCACCACCCGGCCGCGCAGATTGAACACCCCGCGGATGAACTCCGGCACCAGGGGGACGTAGGTCAGCTCCCCGTACTCGATGATCTCCTGGATGCGGCTGATCGCCATGGAGAACACCTCGCCGCCGAGGACGAAGGTGAGATACTGCTCACCGCCGCCCGCCATCTTCGTCTCCTCGCCGTTGTGCCGTTTCATCAGTGACCTCCCGCGGTGAACGGAACGAACTCACCCTCCGCAGCGGCTCGCCCCGCGGCCCCAAAGCGGAAACCGGTAGCGGCGGAGTTCACCGCGCGATGGACCAGTTCCGGCACGTCGAGGATCAGCGCCACCTCGCCGCTGCCGAGGATGGTCGAGCCGCTGATCCCGCGCAGCCGGCGGAACAGCGGGCCGAGGGGTTTGATCACCGTCTGCGTCCCGCCGAGCAGCTCGTCGACCACCAGCCCGGCCTTGTGGCCGCCGGTGCGCACCACCACGATGTTCTCCTCACCGTCGCCGCGACGGTCGTGGAACAGCTCGCCCATGCGCAGGTAGGGCAGCACCTCGCCGCGCAGGTTGAACAGGCCATGGCTCCCCGCCCCACCGCCGCCGCAGTCGGCCAGTTCGATGCACTCGACGATCATGTCCAGCGGCACCACGTAGCGGGTGCGCCCCACGCGCAGCAGGAAGCCGTCGATGATCGACAGGGTGAGCGGCAGGCGGATGCGCACCCGGCAGCCAGCCCCCTCGCGGCTCTCCAGCTCCACCGTGCCGCGCAGCGCCTCGATGTTGCGCCGCACCACGTCCATGCCGACGCCGCGGCCGGAGAGCTTGCTCACCTGCTCCGCGGTGGAGAAGCCGGCCTCGAAGATCAACCGGAAGAGGTCGCGATCGGGAAGCGGCGGCGGCTGGTCGAGCACCGAGGGTTCGAGCAGCCCGCGCTCCACCGCGCGGGCGAGGATCCGCCCGCGGGAGAGACCGCGGCCGTCGTCGGCCACCTCGATGACGATGCTGCCGGAGTCGTAGTAGGCCTCCAGGCTGAGCCGCCCGACCTCGGGCTTGCCGGCGGCGAGCCGCTCGGCAGGCCCCTCCAGGCCGTGGTCCATGGCGTTGCGCACCAGGTGCAGCAGCGGGTCGCCGACCCGCTCGGCCACCACCTTGTCCAGCTCGGCGTCGCCGCCGCGCACCACCAGCTCGATCTTCTTGCCCAGCTCGTGGGCGCCGTCGCGCACCACCCGCTGGAAGCGGCGGAAGGTCTCGCCGATCGGCACCATGCGCAGGCGCAGGGCGGTGTCGCGGATGTCCTCGACCAGCCGGGCGATCCCCTCGTGGGCCGCCACCAGCTCGCCGATCCCGGCGCGCCGCGCCAGCAGGTCGCCGCCGGCCACGCCGATCACCAGTTCGCCCACCAGGTTGATCAGCTCGTCGAGACGCGCCGCGTCGATGCGCACGGTGGCGCCGGCGGCCGACTGGGTAGCCGCTTGGGCAGCCGGCTGGGCGGTGGCTTGCGCGACGGCAGGCGGCGACGGTGACTCCGCGTCCGCGGTCGCGGCCACCGCCGGAGGCGCGGTGGCACCGGAAGGCACGGGAACCGGAGCCGCGGCCGGCGCCACGACCGCCGCCCGCCGCGCCGGCACGGTGCCACAGGCGGCGAGCAGCTCGCGCCCGCGTAGCGGCCCCTCGGGGAGCTGGGCCAGCCACAGGTCGAAACGTTCCTCCGCGGCGCCCGGCGGGAATATGGTCAAGCGGCAGCTGTCGCGGACGAACTCGAACACCTCCTCGATCTGCGCTTCGGTGACCGCCCCGCGGAAACCCACCTCGAAGCCGAGGTAATTGCTCTCGGGGTCCAGCTCCGAGGCCTCCGGCAGCGCGTCGGTCACGGTCTCCACCGCCTCGACGCGGCCGAGCCGGTTGAGACAACGGACGAAGGCCAGCGGATCGAGCCCGGCGCGCAGCACGTCGCCGTCGAAACGCAGCGAGATGTGCCAGTGGCCGTCGGCCGCCGCGGCCGGTTCCGCCTCCGGTTCCGTCGCGGGCGACGCCGCGCTCGCCGGCGGGGCAGCCTCGACCGGCGCCTCGTCGAGGCAGCGGGCGAGCCGCGCGCCGAGCGCCGCGTCCGCCTCGCGCAGGCGGACCGGGTCGTCCCCCCGTGCCCCGGGCTCTCCGATGACCGGCTCCGCGCCGCCCGCCCCCCTTTCGAGGGGCGCTCCGGGGCGGTGCGGGAATGTAGTCAAATTCATTACCATCCACTCCATCGGTGCCGCTGAACCTACCCCTTCCGAAATCTTCGATTTCGTAGGAAACACCACAAAACGAGGTGGGCTAATACGACTGATGGCTAAACAGTAGAGGAATTTTCCTACTTCATATGCCGCATTTACCTTGTTTAAATCGCAATATTTATTTCATACGTGTAAAGAAATATTTACAAAAATCAGCAGAAGTACGATCGAAAAATAAGGGGTTTGGGAAGGGGGGACGAGGATGACCCGAACAAGCGGTACGGGCCGTCGGACGTCTAGTCGTCCAACAGGCCGTGGGTCAGCGCCAGCTTGATCAGCTCCGAGCGGCTATCCACCCCGAGCTTCTGCCGGATGCGATGGGCATAGGTGGCGATGGTGTTCTCGCTGACGCAGAGCTCGCTGGCGATATCACCGTAGCGGCGGCCGCGGGCGAGCTGGAGGAAGACGTTGAACTCCCGTGAGGAGAGGTGTCCGAAGGGGTTCTCCGGCTGCCGGCGGGTATGGCGCAGGGCGATCTCCTGGGCGATCTCCGGATCGATGAAGTGGCCGCCGCCGGCCACCGTGCGGATCGCCTCGATCAGCAGTTCCGGGGTGACGCACTTGCAGAGGTAGCCGGAGGCCCCCTCGGCCAGCGCCCGTTCGGCGAACATCGGCTCCTTGCGGCCACTGAGGATCAGCACGTTGGCATCGTCGTCGCGGGCGAGCAGCCGGTGGAGGGTCTCCATGCCGTCCATCGGCTCCATCATCAGGTCGAGCAGCACCACGTCGGGGACGCATTCAGCGTACTGCCGCAGGCACTGCGCACCGCCATCGGCCTCCCCGGCCACGCGGAAGCCGCCGACGGTCTCCAGCAAGTAGCGGAAGCCGGCGCGAACCACGCGGTGGTCGTCGACGATGAGGACGCTGATCGGTTCAAGCATGGAAGTGACGGAGTGGGGGTAAGTGCGGAATTACACTTCGAAGATAGCCGGACGGCAACGACACCGCCATTGCCGGGTAGGCTCTCCCGACCGCGCGCCCCCCATATTCTTCCTTTTCCCACCCTCGCTCCGTCTGGATTGCACGGCGGCCATGGGAAAAGGAAGTCAGGATCGGATGCCGGTGCCCTTGTCGAGCAGCCGCAGGCAGTAGGCGTAGAGCACCACCACGAACAGGCCGATGATCGCAAAGGCGCTGCCCATGTGGACGTCGCTCACCCCGAGCAGACCGTAGCGGTAGGCATTGACCACGTAGAGGATCGGATTGAACCGCGACACCTCCTGCCACACCCCGGGCAACATGGCGATGGAGTAGAACACCCCGCCCAGATAGGTGAGCGGGGTGAGGATGAAGGTGGGGATGATGCTGATGTCGTCGAAGGTCTTGGCGTGGATGGCGTTGATGAAGCCGCCGAGGGAGGCGATGAGCGCCGACAGCAATACCGCCGCCGCGGTGATGCCGAACGAATGCAGGTGGAGATCGGTGAACAGCGAGGCGACCACCGCCACCGCCGCCCCCACCGCCAGCCCGCGCGCCACCCCGCCACCGACGTAACCGAGCAGGATCAGGCGGTTGGGCAGCGGCGCCACCAGCAGCTCCTCGACGTAGCGCTGCATCTTGGCGCTGAAGAAGGAGGAGACCACGTTGGAGTAGGCGTTGGTGATCACCGACATGCCGATCAGTCCCGGCACGATGTAGTCGATGAAGCGGTAACCGTCGATGGGGCTGATCTGGCTGCCGATCAGGCGGCCGAAAATGACGAAATAGAGACCGGTGGTGACCGCCGCCGGCAGCACGGTCTGCGGCCAGATACGCACGAAGCGGCGCACCTCCTTGCGCAGCAGGGTGGAAAAGGCGATCCAGTGGGGGTGGGTTCGCTTCATGGACGCTCCTCCACCAGCGACAGGAACAGCTCCTCCAGCCGGTTGTGACGATTGCGCATGCTCACCACCTCGATGCCGTGGCGCTCCAGCTGGCGGAACAGCGGATTGATCCCCAGCGACCGCGGCACCTCCACCTCCAGCACCTTGTCCTCGGCCCGCAGCAGCCGATACCCCTCCAACTCCGGCGCTTCCGCCGGCGATTCCCGGGTATCGAGGATGAACACCTCACAGTCGAGCTTGCCGAGCAGCGCCTTGATCGAGGTGTTCTCGATGATCTCCCCCTCGTCGATGATGGCGATGTTGCGGCACAGCCGCTCGGCCTCCTCCAGGTAGTGAGTGGTGAGGATGATGGTGGTGCCGGCGGCATTGATCTCGGTGAGGAAGTCCCACATGTGGCGACGCAGCTCGATGTCCACCCCGGCGGTGGGCTCGTCGAGGATCAGCAGCCGCGGCGCGTGGACCAGGGCGCGGGCGATCATCAGCCGCCGCTTCATGCCGCCGGAAAGGTTGCGCGCCGTGCCCCGGCGTTTCTCCCACAGCCCCAGTCGCTGGAGAAAGTGGTCGCAGCGCTCCCGTGCCTCGGCCCCGGCCATGCCGTAGTAGCCGGCCTGGTTGAGGACGATCTCCTCCACCGGCTCGAAGATGTTGAAGTTGAACTCCTGGGGCACCACGCCGATCGCGCAGCGGGCGGCCATCGGCGCGCGGTCGATGTCGTGGCCAAACACCTCCACCGCGCCCCCCGATTTGTTGACCAGGGAGGTGACGATACCGATGGTGGTCGACTTGCCCGCCCCGTTGGGCCCGAGCAGGGCGAAGAAATCCCCCTGCTCCACCGTGAGGTCGATCCCCTTCAGGGCGACGAAGCCGTTGCGGTAGGTCTTGCAGAGGTTGCGGATGGCGAGGGCGGGGGTCATTTGAATAGGTCGGCAGGTGACAGGCGGGCAGTATACGGATAGCGGGGTGCAGGAAAAACCTACAACTTGTGACCCTTCGGGCAGCCAACGGTCGCGACGTCGCCGAGGCGACGAAAGGAGGCGCGACGGCATCGAAGGAGTGATGCTCACCCTCCCCCATGCGGGTCCGCCGGTCGTTCGATGATCGCAGTGAACTGATTACCCTCCCGATCGTCCACCAGACGCACTGCGGGATAGGCGCGCAACACCCGCGGAATGCCGCTCCCCAACCCCCGGTAGGGGAGCAGATGGGTGGCATGGGACATCAGGCTGGGATTGCGGATGTTGGAGAGTCCGTGACGGATCTGCTCGGTGGTCAGGTGGTTGGGCAGATGGCCCGGGCTGCTGATCTCGATCCGATCTGCGAACAGCAACACGCGCACCGGCGCGTTGATGAAATAGTCGCGATGGATCAGCGCGTTGACCAGCACCCGATCCAGATCGCCGGCCGTGGCCCCCTCCACCGGCAACTCGTCGGCATAGATCAATCCCGCTTGCTGAAACAGGCGTTGCATCTCCTCCCGCGCGGTGACGTGACGTTTGTCCGCACCGCTCTTGACCCAGATCCGGCCCTGATTGTCCATGTAGGGGCGGTTCAGGCCGGTGGGAATCCGCGCCGCGATGACCACGCCGCGCTCGGTCATCACGTTGCTGGTCTGCGGATGGAGCGGCGGGCGCACATGCTGCGACGCCGCGTTGGAGATCAGGTTGTTCAACCGCCCCACGTCCTCGGCGGAGAGGCCGGTGATCTCACCCTCATCGGAGACCCCGATCAGCAACGTTCCACCCGCGCCGTTGGCAAACGCGGCCATCTCCGCCGCCAGCCCGTCGGCGTTGCGGTAGTCCTCCTTGAACTGGTGGTGGCTGTCTTCGCCGCGGGCGACGATCTCTAACAGTTGGGCAAGGTCCATGACTCGTAGATCCGCTTGCGCTCGTTGAAGGCCTCTTCCCCCCCCTCCATGACGTCCACCACCCGCCGCTGCATTCGCGGGTCGTCGACACTGCCGCTCTCGACCATCATCCCCTCCCCCTCGAACCGGCAGGCGAGGATCTGCTCCGCATCGCCCAGCACCGGGATGTTGGCGTTGTGGGTGGCGAAGATGAACTGCATCTGCGGTTTCAACTGTTTGATCAGCTTGATCACCTCCTGATAGAGGGTCTGGTTGTCCAGATCGTCCTCCGGCTGATCGATCAGCACCAGGTCGTTGTCCCGCTGGGAGAGGATGAACAGCATCAGGGCCGAGGCACGCTGCCCGAGGGAGTGGTCGCGCAGCGGCTTGTCGTGGTAGCGCACCTCGAAGTGATTCTCCACCTGATGGGTGAGCAGCGCCTCCAACTCCGCGAGGAAGCGCTCGCGGAAGGCCTCCGCCTTGCCGCGCGCCAGCTTGCACGCCTCGTCCAGATCGCGGTAGATTGCGCCGAAATCCACATATTTCTCCACCAGGGCGCCGAACGCATCCTTACGTACCCCGGTACCGCGGAACAGCTCCTCCATCCTCTTTTCCATCGAGCCCCGATCTCCCTTGAATTCGGTCTCGATGCGTAGCGCCCCGTGGGCCTCGTTGACCCCGGCGAGCGCCCCCTCCAAGGTGCGGAACTCCTGGAGCCACGCCTCGTTCAAGGCGGCCAGGGCCTGCGCCAGAACGGCCTCCCGATCGTGCTCCCGCGCGAGCCGCGCCCCCAGCTCCTCCACCTGCTGCTTCAGCGCAACCTGCCGACGGCTCAGCCCCTTGAACTCATCGGTCGACACCTGCTCGTGCCCCTGCGCCTTCAATTCACCGGCGATCTGCCGCTCCACCTCGGCGAACTCCTGCTTCTGGGTGGTCTGCCGCGTCTCCAACTCCCCCCGCATCGCCCGCAGCTTGGTCAACGCTGCGCGATTTTCGTCGATCAGGCGATGCAGCGTGGAAAGGCCCTCGCGCACCGGAGCGAAGGCCTGCCGGTACCCCTCCAAGAACGTCTCGGAGACCTCGGAGCGGTAGCGATCCACGTTGGCGATATCGTCCTCGTGCTCACGCAGCATCTCCTCCAGGGAGCGGAGCAACGCCTCCACCCGCTGTTCGGTCCGCGCGCAGTGGCGCAGGTCCTTCTCCAGCTCCAGCTGCTCCTTCAGGCGCGCCTCGATACCGAACTGGGCGTAGATCCCCAACTGGTGCTCCACGCCACTCAATTCATCCAGTTTAGCGGCGAGCCGCTCCGCCTCCTCGGCGGTCCAGCGGACACCGCGCACCGCCTCCACCACCGCCTGGCGGGCCCCTCGGATCCGCTCTCGAATCCCGCCCAGACGGTCGCCGACCAGCTTCTCCACCAGGTCCCGCTCGAACCCCTCACCGGTGGCGGAGAGGTCCTTCTGACCGAAGTAGAGCGGCTTACGCAGCACCGTCCCCTCCACCTGAACGCCCGGCTGCATCGCTCCCTCGCGATAGACGTCCGGCGCGTGGTTGACGATCCGCCGCACCTCGTAGACCTGCCCCAGGTGGTTGCGCGCCTCGACCACCACCACCCCGCCGCTGCCCACCAGATGGGGCAACAGCTTCTCCTTGTACTCGCGGTCCTGGGCCTTCTCACCGAACGGCAGCCCGATGGCGAAGCGGATCGCCTCGAGCAGGCTGGACTTGCCGCTGCCGCGAATGCCGATCAGGCAATTGAGGCCGGGGTTGAGGGAATAGCGTCTTCCCTCCAGCAGCCCCCCCTCGAAACGCACCGCCTCGATATGCGAGTGGCCGAGCGAAGGCGCCTCGCGGGCGACCCGTTCCGCCGCACTGCCGAGGGCGAAGCGCACCGCCTCGAAGTCGAAGGAGCCCAATTTGAGATAGCCGGAGCGGCCCTGACCGATCCCCCCGATCCCCTCGTGGGCCCGGTCGCTTCCCTGCACGCAGGCGATCTCCCGGCCGGCCAGTTGGCACAACCGCTGGTAGTTCTGGAGATTGCCGCTCTTCTGTATCGCCAGAACGCGCCGGAATGCCTCTTGCTGAACGAACTGTTCCAGCGTACGCCCCTTGAGTACCTTGAACAGGCCATTGGTATCGTCCACGTGTGCCAGCATCAGGAAATAGCCGAGGCCCAATACGTCCAGGTGCGCCACCGTCTCCTGCAAATCGAATCTGGAGTTGGGATAGTTCGGGGCGTCGTAGTTTGGGATACCAAGAAAGGCTGCGTTGAGGAAGTTGTTGATCCGGTCCTCCCCCTCGTACCAGCTGTGGCTGAAGACGATCAGCAGATGGATCCCCTCGCGCAGCGAGAACTCCAAGCCCGGAAAGAGCGCGATCCCCTCCCTCTCCGCCGCCTTTTCCAGCTCCTTGAACTCCTCACGGTCGAACTTGTTGTGATTGGTCACCACGCCGAGCCGGATCGACGCCGCCCGCAACGCCGCGACATACGCCTGCCGATAGTCGTGCTTCTCCATGACCCGCGCCTCGGGCGAGAACTCGCGATCGGCACGGGTATGCAGATGGAAATCGGCCCGCACCCATTCGCTGCCGTGGGGGAAACGCCCCACGGACGAGTCAGGAGTCGGAATGGAGGGAGGTGCGGTGTCGGCCTGACTCATGAAACGGCTCGGTGGCGCCTCAGATGACCCGGGAAGCCTGTCGGGCTCTCGAGCGGCCATCCATCGGCGGGCGTGGAATCCAAGGAAGCTCCCATTATCGACATTTCGAACCGCGCGCCAAGTCGAACCCCACGCTGCCGGGATGTGCATGGGAGAGTGCCTTGACCGGTAAGACAGAAATGAATTATCGGAAATTTCTTACACGCCACTCCGATATACTCCTCCCCGCCCGGCACTCCAGGAAAATCTTACCGACAACAACGACATGGACCTCGACGCCCTGCTGGAGCGAACGCTCCTCCTCGATCTGGAGACCGATCACGACGGCCGCCTCCTCGCCCTCGGAGCCCAACTGGCAAGCGACACCCTCCAACGGCGACACCCCTTCGACCGGGCGGCGAGCCTCGCGGCGCTGGAGGCGCTCGCGAAACGGGCCGAATACCTCCTCGGCCACAATCTACTCGACCACGACCTGCCGATCCTCCACGGCCTCGGCGCCACCCCGCGGCTGCTCGAACGGCCGGTGATCGACACCCTCTTTCTCTCCCCCCTGGCCTTTCCCGAGAATCCCTACCATCACCTGATCAAGGACTACAAGCTGGTCCGCGACCACCGCAACGACCCGCTGCTCGACGCCCGGCTCGCCGCCCGGGTGTTCCGCGACCAGTGGCAGGCGTTTGCCGAGCAGGAGGCGCATCACCCCGGTCTGCTCGCCCTCTATCGCTGGTGTTTCTCCGCCGATCCCCGCTACCGCGGGATCGTCGAGGTATTCTCCGCCCTCGGCGCCGCCCCGCTGGACGACACCGAAGCGATCGTCCGGTGGCAAGCCCTGATCGCCGACCGTACCTGCACCACCGCTGCCGACAAGCTGGCCCGGTCGCTGCTCACCACCCCCGAGCGCCGCCCGCCGCTCGCCTACACCCTGGCCTGGCTGCGCGTCGCCGGCGGTGACTCGGTGCTCCCCGCGTGGGTCCGCCACACCTTCAAGGAGGTGCCGCGCCAGCTGCGCCGGCTGCGCGACCGCCCCTGCGGCGATCCCGCCTGCCGCTACTGCCGCGAGACCCACGACCCGGCGGGCCAGTTGGAGCGCTTCTTCGGTTTCCCCGCCTTCCGCCCGCTCCCCGCCGCGGCGGACGGCTCCAGCCTGCAACAGGCGATCGTCACCGCCGGCATGCGCGACCAGCCGCTCTTCGCCATCCTCCCCACCGGCGGCGGCAAATCGCTCTGCTACCAGCTCCCCGCCCTGGTGCGCTACCTGCGCCGCGGCGTGCTGACCATCGTCATCTCGCCGCTGCAGGCGCTGATGAAGGACCAGGTGGAGAATCTGGCGCGCAACAGCGGCTCGATCAACGCCGCGGCGCTCTCCGGCATGCTCACCCCGCCGGAACGGAGCGAGGTGCTGGAGCGGGTGCGCCTGGGCACGGTGGCGCTGCTCTACGTCGCCCCGGAGCAATTGCGCAATACTTCCTTCATCAACGCCATCAAGCAGCGCGAGATCGGCGCCTGGGTCTTCGACGAGGCCCACTGCCTCTCCAAGTGGGGCCACGACTTCCGCCCCGACTACCTCTATGCCGCCCGCTTCATCAAGGAGCATGCGAGCGAGAGCGGCGAGCCGCTGCCGCCGGTGCAGTGCTTCACCGCCACCGCCAAGCAGGAGGTGAAGGGGGAGATCCTGGAGCACTTCCAGCGCGAGCTGGGCCAATCGCTCGAGGTCTTCGCCGGCGGCGTCGACCGCGACAACCTCACCTTCGAGGTGCAGCTCACCCGCGCCGCCGAGAAGCAGCCGCGGATCGACGAGCTGCTGCGCGAGGGGCTCGCCGAGGCGGGTGCGGCGGTGGTCTACTGCGCCAGCCGTGCCGCCACCGAGGAGACCGCCACATTCCTGCGCGGCCGGGGGTGGAGCGCCGAGTGCTTCCACGCCGGCCTGGAGGTGCCGCGCAAGCGCCAGATCCAGGACGCCTTCGTCGCCGGCGAGCTGCGCGTGATCTGTGCCACCAACGCCTTCGGCATGGGGATCGACAAGGAGGACGTGCGGCTGGTGATCCACGCCGACATCCCCGGCTCGCTCGAAAACTACCTGCAGGAGGCCGGACGCGCCGGCCGCGACCGCCGGGCGGCGCGCTGCATCCTGCTCTACGAGGAGCGGGACATCGAGCAGCAGTTCAAGCTCGGCGCCCTCTCCGAGCTGAGCCGCCACGATCTCTATCTCTTGCTGAGGGCAATCCGGAAAGTCGCCAAGAAGTTCAAGAAAGAGGAGGTCGCGCTCACTCCCGGCGAGCTGTTGCGCCAGGATGATCTGGAAGTCTCCTTCGAGCGCGACGACCGCCAGGCCGACACCAAGGTGAAGACCGCGGTGGCGTGGCTGGAGCGCGCCGGCTATCTGGAGCGCAACCGCAACCGCACCCAGGTCTTCCAGGGGCGCCCCAAGGTGCCCGACCTGGCGGAGGCGGAGCGGCGCATGGAGCGGCTGGTGGAGAACCCGATCCAGCGGGCGCGCTGGCACGCCATCCTGGTACGGCTGTTCAACGCCGACCCCGACGAGGGCTTCAGCGCCGACGAACTGGCCGAGCACACCAGTTTCCGCCGCCACGACGGCGACCGCCCCAGCGAGACCGAGGCGCAACGGGTGCTGCGCACCCTCCAGGACATGGCCGCTCAAGGGCTGATCGAGGAGGGGATGCGCCTCACCGCCTTCGTCCGCCACAAGATCGCCAACGCCTCCAGCCAACTGCTGGAGCAGGTCTGCCGCCTGGAGAAGGCGATGCTCCAGCTCCTCCCCGAGGAGGCACCCGACGCCGCCGACGAAAAGGGCCAGCAGCTCTCCCTGCGCCGCCTCAACCAGCGGCTGCTCGACGACGGCCACGACAGCAACCCGGAGACCCTGCGCCTGCTGCTGGCCAGCCTCAGCCACGACGGCAAGGGGCTGGCCGGTCGCCAGGGCTCGATCGTCCTGCGCCACGTCAGCCGCGACCACTACTCGATCCGCCTGCAACGGAGCTGGCACGATCTGGTGACCACCGCCGAGCGGCGCCACCAGATCGCCCAGAGCGTGCTCAACGCGCTCCTCGCCCGCATCCCGCCGGGCGCCGAGAAGGGCGCCACGGTCCACGTCGACTTCTCCCTCAGCGACCTGCTCCAGGCGCTGCGTGAGGATCTGCTGCTCGCCGACCAGCTACGCGACCCGCTGGCGGCGGTGGATCGCGGCCTGATGTTCCTCCACGAACAGCGGGTGATCACCCTGCAGCAGGGTCTCGCCGTCTTCCGCCAGGCGATGACCCTGCGGCTGAACCCCGAAGCGGCCCGCCGCCGCTACTCCCGGGGCGACTACCAGCCGCTCGCCCACCACTACCAGGAGCGCACCTTCCAGGTCCATGTGATGAACGAGTACGCCCAGCTGGCGTTGCGCAAGATCGGCCAGGCGCTCAACCTGGTCAGCGCCTACTTCACCCTGGAGAAGGGGGAGTTCATCCGCCGCTTCTTCGCCCACCAGAAGGAGATGCTCGCCCGCGCCACCAGCCAAGCCTCGTATCACGAGATCGTCGAGGCCCTCGGCAACCCCGCCCAGCAGGCGATCGTCACCGCCCCGCGGGAACGCAACCTGCTGGTCCTCGCCGGCCCCGGCTCCGGCAAGACCCGCGTGGTGGTCCACCGCTGCGCCTACCTGCTGCGGGTCGAGCGCGTCCCGCCCACGGCGATCATCCTGCTCTGCTACAACCGCGACGCCGCCACCCAACTGCGCCGCCGGCTGCGCGGACTGGTCGGCGACGATGCCCTCGGCGTCACCATCCAGACCTTCCACGGCCTCGCCCTGCGCCTCACCGGCCACTCCTTCGCCACCACCGCCGAACGCAGCGGCGAGCGGATCGACTTCGACGCCCTGCTCGACGAAGCGCTGCAACTGCTGCGCGGCGAACGGGAACTCCCCGGCCTGGAGCGAGATGAGCTGCGCGAACGGCTGCTCGCCGGCTACCGCCACATCCTGGTGGACGAATACCAGGACATCGACCAGCGCCAATACGACCTCATCTCCGCCCTGGCCGGCCGCACCGAGCGCGACGGCGACGACAAGCTGGCGATCCTCGCGGTGGGTGACGACGACCAGAACATCTACGCCTTCCGCCACACCAACGTCGCCTTCATCCGTCGCTTCCAGGCCGAGTACGAGGCCGAGTGCCACTACCTGGTGGAGAACTTCCGCTCCAGCGGCCACATCATCGACGCCGCCAACGCCCTGATCGCCCGCAACGGCGACCGCATGAAGGGCGACCACCCGATCGTCATCGACCGCCGCCGCCGCGACGCGCCCCCCGGCGGCGCCTGGGAGGAGCGCGACCCCCTCGCCCGCGGCCGGGTGCAGATCCTCCCCTTCCACGACGTCGCCCACCAGGCGAAGGCGCTGATCGCCGAACTGGAGCGGCTGCGCCAGAGAGATCCCGGTCTCACATGGAGCCGCTGCGCGGTGATCGCCCGCGAGTGGCGCGGCCTCGACGTGGTGCGCGCCGCCTGCGAGGCGCGCGGCATCCCGGTGCAGACCGCCCGCGAGGCGCGCCGCACCCTCCCCTTCCACCGCGTACGCGAGATCGACGCCTTCCTGGGCGCGCTGAAGGCCGACCGCCAGCGCGCGGTACGCGCCGGCGAACTGCTCGAAACCCTGCCCACCGGCGACGCCAACCCGATCCACCGCGTGCTGCGCGACGCCCTCGGCCAATGGCGCGACGAGAGCGGCGACCATGAGCTCCCGGCCGACCGCGCCATCGAATTCCTCTACGAACTGTTCGGCGACGGCGACTTCACCCCCCGCCTCGGCGAAGGGGTCTACCTGACCACCGCCCACTCCGCCAAGGGACTGGAGTTCGACCACCTGTTCATCGTCGAAGGCGGCTGGCAACACGATCTGAAACAGGGCGGAGCGGAGGCCGTCGAGAGCGAACGCCGCCTCTACTACGTAGCGATGACCCGCGCCCGCCAGACCCTCGCCCTGTTCGCCGCCCCCGGCCACCCCCACCTGCCGAGCGCCGGCGACGAGACCCTGCTGGAACGGGAAGACCCCGCCACCGTCGACCTCCCCGCCGACCGCCTCAACCTGCGCTACGCACGCCTCGGCCTGCGCGAACTCCACCTCGGCTACGCCGCCCGCTACTCCCCCGGCCACCCGACCCACGCCGCCCTCGCCGCCTTGCAACCCGGAAGCCCGCTGCACGCCACCCTCGACCGCGGCACCGTCACCCTCACCACCCCCGCCGGCCACCCCGTCGCCCGCCTCTCCAAGGCCGCCGGCGAACGGTGGCGCCCCCGCCTCCCCGCCATCCAAGCGATCCACGTCACCGCCCTGCTCCGCTGGAACCGCCGCCTCGGCGACCCCAACTACACCTACCGCTGCGACGAATGGGAAGTCCCACTGGTCGAAATCGTATGGCGGGCGTGATCGAAGAGACGACGCCCCCCGGTAGGGTGTGCCGACAACAGGCGGCGCACCAATCCAATCCCGGAACCCGCCGGGACAAACCTCGGTCCCTCCGAACCACGGCGGCCACAGGCCGCCCTGTAGGGCGCGGCGCGCAGGCCGCAACCCCTCCGCCGGCACCCGCCTCAAACGCTGAAAACACCACCGAAGCGCCCCAAGAAAGCGGCGCGCGCCCCTAACTGGGCACCCCTACCTGGCTTTGAAGAACCAAGCCCAACAGCCACTCCCACGAGCCTCAACCCAACGTGACGGTCACCCCCTTAGGGCCGGCGAAAGAATAACTCCCCGTTTTGGGGCGTTGAGACGTCCCTCCGGCAAGGCGCGCAAAGGGGCGCATACTCGTTGTATGTAACCCTTTGCGCAACGCCGCCGGAGGGAGCGGATCGACGTCCCAAAACGGGGAGTTATTCTTTCGCCGGCCCTTACAACCGCCGGCGCAGGATCTCGATCAGCTCCGCGTCGCTCACCACCAGCGGATTGGTCTTCATGCTGGAGCCGCGGCTGGCGGCGGCGATGCGGGGCAGGTCGGCCTCGGTGACGCCGTATTCCGCCAAGCGGGGCAGCTCCAGCAACGTCACCCAGCTGCGCAGGTCCTCCACCAGCGCCTCGCAGGCGCTCTCGTCGGTGTGGGTGTCGGCGGAGAGCAGATGACCGGCGCGGGCGTATTTGGCCAGTGCCGGACTGTCGGGTGCGCGCGCCTTCAGCGCGCGGATGTTGAGCTCCACCGCCTCCGCCAGCAGGGTGCCGCAGGCCACCCCGTGGGGGATCGGGAAGAACGAACCCAGCGGCGGGGCCATGCCGTGAACCGAGCCGAGGCCGGTCTGGGCGAGGCAGACGCCGGAGAGCAGCGAGGCGTAGGCGAGCCGTCCCCGCCCCTCCGCGGCGGAGGCGGCGTCCTCCCACACCGGGAAGAAGCCGTCGCGGAACGCCTCCATGCCGGACCAGGCGAGCGCGTCGGTGAAAGGATTGGCGCGGGTGGAGACATAGGACTCGAGCAGTTGGGTGAAGGCGTCCATGCCGTTGGCGGCGATCAGCCCGCGCGGGCAGGAGGCGAGCAGGTCGGGGTCGACCAGCGCCACCCGCGCCACCAGGTCATCGTCGCGGAACGACTTCTTGAAGCCGTCGGTGCCGCGGCGGCTCAAGACCGCGTTCTTGGTCGCCTCGCTGCCGGTTCCGGCGGTGGTGGGAACGGCGATGAAGGGGAGCGGCGGGCCGTGGTAGGGAATCTCGGGGCCGACCCCCTCCAGGTGGTCCATCACCGAGTTGCCGTGGGGCAGCAGCCCGGCGATCGCTTTCGCCGCGTCGAGCACGCTGCCACCACCGATGCCGGCGACGCATTCGAACCCCTGCCCCTTGAACTGCGCCACTGCAGTATCCACCAGCTCCGGCGACGGCTCATCCTCTACCGAAAACAGCTCCCACTGGACCCCTAAGGCGGCCAATCCCCCGGTGAGGCGCTGCCAATACGCCCCCTCGCGAAACGAGCGGCGACCGATAACCAGCAACACCTTGCAACCGAAGGCAGCGATCTCCTCGGGCAGTGCGGCGATCTCGCCGGCGCCGAAACGGATGCGGGGAAGACGGGCGATGGAGAAGGCGGGGATGTTCATCGGCTCAACCTTGCGCGGAAAGATGGAAGGGAATCGGACGGGGAGGTTTTACCATGAATGATGGGCGGGGAATGGAGCCGGGTGTAAGTCGTCGCTACCGCGGCGACGCAAACGGAAGCAGCGGGCCTGGGGTCGGCAGCCGCTTTCCGGCGGTTTCGTCCCGCTCGGCAAGACTGGTACGAGATTTATCGGGAGTGCCTTCGTTTGCGTCGCCGCAGTAGCGACGACCACATTCGCCCGACGAGTGGCCCCAAGCCGCGCCACCCAACGCCTTCAGACCCCCTCCCGCACCGCCGGGATCAGCAACCGCTGCCCCACCCGGATGATGCTGTTCTCCTTCAATCCGTTGACCAGCCGCAGGGCGCCGACGTCGACCTGGTAGTCGCGGGCGATGCTGAACAGGGTGTCGCCGCTGCGGATGGTGTGGTGGCGCGGGGCGTTGGGATCGCTCGCGCGCGTCGGCAGCAGCGCCGCGCGCTGCGGCGCCTGCGCCACTGTACGCTCCGGCGGAGGACGCCGGCCCTCGGCGATCCAGGTGCCCGGAGGGGCGTAGCGCTTGAAGTAGACCCGCACCCCGTCCATCACCGCCGCGGCGATCCGCCCCTGGTGCGCCGGGTCGCGCAGCTTGCGCTCCTCCACCGGGTTGGAGAGAAAGCCGGTCTCCACCAGCATGGAGGGGATGTCCGGCGACTTGAGCACCGCGAAGCCGGCCCGCTGAACCCGCCGGCTGTGCAGCTTGCCCAGCGCCTTCAACCGTTTCAGTACCTCGGCGGCGGCCACCGAGCTCTCCTCGATGGTCTTGGTCTGGGACATGTCGAGAAGCACCGAGGCGACCATCTGGTCCTTGTCGTCGAGCGTCACGCCGCCGGCCAGGTCCGCCCGGTTCTCGCTCTCGGCGAGCCAGCGCGCCGCCTCCGAACTGGCCCCGTCCGGCGAAAGGATGTAGACCGAAGAGCCGGAGGCGCCGAAGTCGCGGTAGGAGTCGGCATGGATCGAGATGAAGAGATCGGCCTTGCGCTCACGGGCAATCTTGATCCGGTCGCGCAGCTTGATGAAGCGGTCGCCCCCGCGGATCATCGTCGCGCGCATCCCCGGCTCGTCGTTGATCAACCGCTGGAGGCGGTGGGCAATGGCCAGCACCACGTCCTTCTCGCGGGTGCCGCGGGGACCGATGGCGCCGGGGTCCTTGCCGCCGTGGCCGGGATCGATGGCGATCACCAGGTCGCGCAGCGAAAGCGCCGCCGCCGACCGGGCGGGGCCCCGGGGCTGGATGACGATGTCGCGCAGTTGCCCGCCGGAGGCGGCCACCGCCTTTGCCGCTGCCGTGGGCGCCCTCTTCGCCGGCGCCGTCGGCGCCTCCGGCGGTTCCGCCGGGCCGCCACCGAGCGCCGACACCTCCACCACCAGCCGGTGCCCCTGTCCGCCCGCCGGGGGCAGCAGGGTCGCCGCGTGCTTCGCCCCGCCCGTCAGGTCGAGCACCACCCGCAGTCCATCGCCGCGCGGCGCGCTACGCACCCCGCTCACCACCCCGCCGTGGAGGTCGACGCTGAATTCCGGATCCACCGCCCGCACCGACTTCAGGTCGAAGACCAGCCGCTCCGGGGTGTGCAGGGTGAAACTGTCATAGGCGACCGGGGCACTCAGTTCGAGCTCCAGGCGGCTCGCCGCCGGCTCCCCCGTCAGGCGCAGCGCCGCCACCGAGACGGACTCGGCGTGGAGCAGGCCGGAAAGGGCCGCGAGCAGGGCAAAGAGCAGCGTGCGCATGGGTCGGACCTCGAAGGGCGGATCACTACCCGGGACTTAGCAAGGCGCATACCAAACACAACAAACTATTGTTTTTATTGAATTCGCAGCAGAAAAATGCCGATTCGGCGTGGGCCGGCGGCAACTTTCCGCCGCTCGGCGGCGTGAATCAGCCCCCGGTGGCCGCGGAGGCGACCGAGGTGACCCGCTCCCGCCGCTGGCGGTTCTGCTCGGCAAGGCGGGTGCCGGGCGGGGCGTTCTTGGCGAAGTAGCGACGGACCCCGTCGACCAGCGAGCGGGCCATGCGCGACTGGTCGTAGGAGGAGGAGAGCTGACGCTCCTCCCGGGGATTGGAGATGAAGGCCAACTCCACCAGCATCGAGGGGACGTCCGGCGACTTCAGCACCAGAAAGCCCGCCCGCTCCACGTTGCGCTTGTGCACGCGACCGCGGTGCTTGAACTGCGAGAGCACCTCGCCGGCGGCGACGATGCTGTCTTCCAGGGTGGCGTTCTGCGCCAGATCGAGGAGCACCGCGCTGAGGCTATCCTCCTTGTCGTCGAGGCTCACCCCGCCGATCAGGTCGGCATCGTTCTCCTTCTGCGCCAGCCAGCGCGCCGCCTCGGAGGTGGCACCGCGGTCGGAGAGGACGTAGACCGACGTCCCGCCCACCTTCGGATCGCTGAACGAGTTGGCATGGAGCGAGATGAACAGATCGGCCTTCGCCTCCCGCGCCCGCTTCATCCGCGTGCGCAGGCGGAGGAAGTAGTCGCCGTCGCGGATCATCACCGGCCGCATCCCCGGCTCGCGCTCGATCAGCTTCTCCAGCTTGCGCGCCACTGCCAGCACCACATCCTTCTCGTAGACCCCGCCGGGCCCTTCGGCACCGACGTCCTTGCCGCCGTGGCCGGCGTCGATGGCGACCACGACGTCGCGCAGATCGTTGGCCTTGGCGATCTGCCGGATGCTGCGCACCGGCTGGCCCGGCGACTGGTGGACGGCACTCGGCACGGGCGCCGCGATGGTGAAGCGGGCCACCACTCGCCCACCCTCCAGCGTCAGCTTCGGCTTCGCCGCGGGGGCCCGCTCCAGCTCGACCACCAGCCGCAGCTTCGCCCCGTTCTGCCGATAGCCGTGACGCACCCGCTTCACCGGGGTGCCGGCGATGCCGTTGCGCGGCAGGCGGCCCTTGAGCTTCGCCCCCGCGAAATCGACCACCAGCCGGTCGGGCCGCTCCAGGGTGAACCAGTGGTACTCCACCGGCCCCTCGACGGTCATCTCAACCCGCCCCGCGGCGCCGTCGAAGGAGGCCTCGACCCCGGTCACCGCCCCCCCGGCGGCCCCCGCCGACTCCATCAGGATGCTCAGAAAGAGGATGAATAGCGTGCGCATTGGTCTTTACTTATCATGGTGTTAGGAGAGACTTTTAATACAACCCGTAAGAGTTTGCAAGGCGACGGATAAATTTTTTTTGGCCTTGGAGAAGGAGTCCCGGGGTGGAAAGAGCGCAACGAAACCCACCATGACGCCCTTGCGGGGCGCGAGCACCACTAGGTATTGGGGACGAATCGGAAAAAGGAGCGACGCGAGAAGAAGCGAGGGTATTGAGGAAAAAGTCCGCCATGCCGGCGGAGGGGGTTGGTGGGTTACGGCGCGCCCAACTGCCGGAGTAATTGGGATCGTCCTACGGCTCGGCACAATCGGCGCATGCGGCGGCGAGCCGCTCGCCAAGGGACGTCAGCGGAACCAGGGTGACCCGCCGCCCGCGCTCCAGATGATCGATGACGATGCACAGGTCCGCCGGCGGCAGCAGCACGCCCCCCTTCTCCGGCCACTCGATGAGGAAGATCGACTCCCCGTCGAGGCCGTCGCGCAGCCCCAGGTACTCCAGTTCCTCGGGGTCGGCGAGGCGGTAGAGGTCCAGGTGGTAGAGACGCCGACCGGCCACTTCGTAGGGTTCGATCAGGGTGTAGGTGGGGCTCTTCACCCGACCGGCATGGCCGAGCCCCTGGATGAAGCCGCGCACCAGGGTGGTCTTGCCCGCCCCCAGGTCGCCATCGAGGTGGAGCACCGCCCCCGGCGGACAGTGGCCGGCGATGCAGGCACCGAGCCGCTCCTGGGCCGTTTCGTCGACCGGCAGGAAGGGGGTCACCACGGTCCTCCGGCAGGTGGCGGCGGATTGACCAGGGCACGCAGCCGGCCAATCAGATCGGAGGCGGTCATCCCCCGTTCTCCGTCGGCGGCGGCCAGATCGGCCGCCCCGGCATGCAGGCAGACCCCCAGCTCCGCCGCCTCCCGCCCGTCGAAGCCCTGGGCGAGCAGCGCGCCGATCACCCCGGTGAGTACGTCGCCCATGCCGCCGGCCGCCATGCCGGGATTGCCGGCGGCGCACAGCGCCGGCACGCCGCCGGCGACCTGGATCAGGCTGCCGGCCCCCTTCAGCACCGCCACGCCGCCGTAGCGGGAGGCGAGCCCGGCGGCGGCGGCGAGGCGGTCCGCCTGGACCTCGGCCGTGGCGCACCCGAGCAGTCGCGACGCCTCACCGGGGTGGGGGGTGAGGACCCAGTCGTCGCGCCTCAGGGTCTTGCCCGCCAGCAGATTGAGGGCGTCGGCATCCACCACCACCGAGAGGTGGCTGGTGAGCGCCGCGGCGAGCAGTGACTCGGCCCATTCGCTGCGCCCCAACCCGGGCCCCACCGCAATCACCGTGGCCCGTTCGAGCAGCGGCTCCAGCTCGTCGGCGCCGCACACCCCGCGGCACATCAGCTCCGGCACCGCCGCCGCCATCGCCACCGCGTGCTCCGGGCGGGTGGCGACGCTGACCAGCCCTGCGCCCGCGCGCAGCGCCGCCTCCGCGGCCAGCCGCGCCGCCCCGGCCATGCCGTAGTCACCACCGATCACCAGCAGGTGGCCGAAGGCCCCCTTGTGGGCGTCGCGGCGACGCGGGACCAGCTCACCGCGCGCCCATGCGGCGGTGCATCGCCGGGCGGCCGGCTCGATGCCGTCGTAGACCGCTGCCGGCACCTGCAGGTCATTGAACACCACCTCGCCGCAGTAGTCGGGTCCCTGGCCGGTGAACAGCCCCGGCTTGAGGCCGATGAAGCTCACCGTCAACGCCGCGCGGGGCGCCGCGCCGAGCACCACCCCGCGGTCGGCGTGCAGCCCAGAGGGGATGTCCACCGCCACCACCGGCGCCGGGGCCGCCTCCATCGCCTCCACCGCCTCCCGCCACGCCCCCTCCAGCGGGCGCTCCAGGCCGGTGCCGAAGAGGGCATCGACGATCACCTCGGCGTCACCGAGGGCGGCGGCGTCGAACGCTCGGCTCTCGCCGCCGTAGCCGTGCCACGCCTCGGCCATCACCCGCGCATCGCCCTTCAGCGCGGCCGGATCCCCCAGTTGGAAAAGCCGCACCTCCAGGCCGGCCAACCGCGCCAGCCGGGCGATCACGAAGCCGTCGCCACCGTTGTTGCCGATGCCGCAGAGCACCGCGATGCGCTGCGCCTCCGGCCAGCGCCGGCGCAGGGCATCGAAGGTGGCCTGGCCGGCCCGCTCCATCAGCGTCCCGCCGGGCAGCCCGCGCTCCTCGATGGCGCGGCGGTCCAGCTCGCGCACCTGCGCGGCGCGGTAGAGGTTGACGGGGAGTTGGGGCTCGGCGGCAAAGGCGGACATAATGGTTACTCGTCAGCGAATGTTTGCCGCGCAACATACCTCCCTCCCCCGGCCATTTCCAGCACCATGCCCACCGACTACACCGATCTCGCCCGCCGGATCAAAGGATGGACCCGCGAGCTGGGTTTCAACGACTGCGCCATCGCCGACACCGACCTGGCGGCGGAAGAGCCGCGGCTCACCCGCTGGCTGGAGCAGGGTTGCCACGGCGGGATGGGGTACATGGCGCGCCACGGCCTCACCCGCGCCCGCCCCGCCGAACTCCAGCCGGGGACCCTGCGGGTGGTCAGCGTGCGCCTCGACTACCTGCCGGCGGGCGCGGTCCCGCTCGGTCTGGTCCTGCGCGACGGCGAGCGCGCGGCGGTGGCCCGCTACGCCGTCGGCCGCGACTACCACAAGCTGATGCGCCGGCGTCTCGCCCAGCTGGCACGGCGGATCGAGGAGGCGGTGGGGCCGGTGGGGAGCCGCCCCTTCGTCGACAGCGCCCCGGTGCTGGAGAAGCCCCTGGGGGCGAAGGGGGGGTTGGGCTGGGTCGGCAAGCACTCCAACCTGCTCGCCCGCGACGGCTCCTGGTTCTTCCTCGGCGAGCTGTTCGTCGCCCTGCCACTGCCGGTGGACGCGCCGGTGGATCCCCACTGCGGCCACTGCACCGCCTGCATCGAGCGCTGCCCCACCGCGGCGATCGTCGAGCCCTACAAGGTGGATGCGCGCCGCTGCATCTCCTACCTGACCATCGAGCACTTCGGCCCGATTCCGCTGGAGCTCCGTCCGCT
The DNA here is from genome assembly GCF_054657215.1 of Endothiovibrio diazotrophicus. NCBI lineage: Bacteria > Pseudomonadati > Pseudomonadota > Gammaproteobacteria > Chromatiales > Thioalkalispiraceae > Endothiovibrio > Endothiovibrio diazotrophicus. Next base: position 50,617 of record NZ_BAAHXB010000016.1, on the reverse strand, counting down.
GATCGGCAACCGCGTCTACGGCTGCGACGACTGCCAGCTCGCCTGCCCGTGGAACCGCTTCGCCACGCCCAGCCGCGAGGCCGGCTTCGCCCCCCGCCACGGACTGGACGCACCACGGCTGGTGGAGCTCTTCGCCTGGGATGAGGCGACCTTCCTGAAGAACCTGGAGGGCTCGCCGATCCGCCGCATCGGCCACGAGCGCTGGCTGCGCAACCTCGCCGTCGCCCTCGGCAACGGCCCGGCCACCGCGGAGGCCCGCGCCGCGCTTACCGCCCGCACCGGGCACCCCTCGGAGCTGGTCCGCGAGCACGTTGCGTGGGCGATCGCGAGGCTCCATTCCGGTTTGGATGATCAACGCGGAGAACGCAAAGGCGCAGAGAACGCGGAGAAGAAATAGAATGCCCTTCCCCCGTCCATCGATCTCCCCTCACCCATGAATCCAGCGCACTCCCGGACCGGCCTTTGTCTTCTCTGCGTTCTCCGCGTCTTTGCGTTCTCCGCGTTTCCCACGAGGAGCCGAAAAAGGTGACCGATCTGCTGATCTATCTGCCCGTCGGGGCGGTGGTGGGGGTGATCGCCGGGATGCTCGGGGTGGGTGGCGGGCTGCTCATCGTGCCGGTGCTGGTGTGGCTGTTCACCCGCCAGGGGATGGCCCCGGAGGTGGTCACCCACGTGGCCGTGGGCACCTCGCTGGCGACCATCGTGATCACCTCGATCGCCTCGATCCGCGCCCACCACAAGCGCGGCGCGGTGGCCTGGCCCACCTTCGGCGCCCTCACCCCCGGCATCGTCTCCGGTGCCTTCGTCGGTGCGTGGCTCGCCCACCGGCTGCCGAGCGGCGATCTGGGGACGCTGTTCGGCGTCTTCGAGCTGAGCGTCGCCACCCAGATGGGCCTCGCCCTGCGCCCGCGCCCCCACCGCACCCTCCCCGGCCCCGCCGGACTGGCGGCGGCGGGCGGCGTCATCGGCACCCTCTCGGCGATCGTCGGCGTCGGCGGCGGCACCCTGACCGTCCCCTTCCTCTCCTGGTGCAACGTCGAGATGCGCCGCGCGGTGGCCACCTCGGCCGCCTGCGGTCTGCCCATCGCGATCGCCGGAGCCGCCGGCTTCGTGATCAACGGTTGGGGCGCGGCGGGATTGCCGGACTGGTCCAGCGGCTATCTCTACTGGCCCGCCTTCGCCGGCATCGTCGCCGCCAGCGCGCTGACCGCCCCGGCCGGCGCGTGGCTCGCCCACACCCTGCCGACCGACCTGTTGAAACGCCTCTTCGCCCTCTTCCTGCTCGGCCTCGGGCTGTGGATGATCCTGCGCTGAATCACCGGCCCGGCAGCACCGCGGATAATGCGGTAAGAGAGTCGAACCGCAGATTCACGCAGATTGGCGCAGATTAGATAGAGAAAATCTGCGTCAATCTGCGCCAATCTGCGGTTGAAGATTTCGACGGGCGGGCCGCAACGATCACTCGAAGTTGTACTGCAGCTCCAGGTAGGCGCTACGTCCCGCCAGCGGCAGGTCGTTGAGGACCGCACCGGAGGGCTCCGGTTCGCGGGCGTCCGCGTCGAACAGGTTGCGCACCGAAAACGCCATGTCCCACTCGCCGCGGCCGCCACTGCGCCGCAGGGTCAGGTCGACCGTGGTGTAATCGTCGATCGCCGGCCGCGTGTCGCCGCTCTCGCGCTCGCGGGCGGCGACCCAGTTGAGCTGACTGTCGAGGTTCCAACCCGGAGCGAAGGCCCAATCGGCGCGCAGGTAGAGCTGGCGCTGCGGCACGTTGCCCGAATCGCTGCCGCTGAGCTCGTTCCTGCTGCGCAACAGCGACAGATTGCCCCTCAACGTCAGGTCGCGACGCACCCTCCACTCCCCGTCCAGCTCCACCCCGTAGCCGGTCTGCTTGCCGACGTTCTGATACATCTGCACCCCCGAAACCGGCGAATAGGGGGCCAATTCGATGAGATCGCGGGCCCGATAGCGGTAGATGCCGAGCGAGGCCTGCCAATCCTGCAGCGGGTGGTAGGTCCAGGCCACCTCGGCGGTATCGATCGTCTGCGGCCGAAGATCAGGATTGCCGAGCACCACCGGATTGTTGCGGTTGTAGAGTTCGGCGAAGGCGGGGGCGCGGAAGGCCCTGCCATAGAGCAGCTTGGTGGTGAGGTCGAAAGCGGTCTGCCAGACCAGCGCCAGGCGCGGGTTGAGGGTATCGCCGAAATCGGAGTAGCGGTCGTAGCGCAACCCGGCGGTGAGTTCCCAGTCCTCGGCGAACGCCCACTCGTCCTGGGCGAAGAGATAGGCGGCCCGCCGGTTCGCCTCGGGAAGGAACTCCAATGCCGGGTTGTCGGAGACGTCAGTCAACCCGGGCAGCGCGAGCAGGGTGCCGTCGGCGGCGGTGAGGAAGTTGCGCAGATCGGTGGTCTCATACACCGCGCCATAGTGCCAACCCGCGCCAAGACGCACCTGATGCCGCGCGAAGCCGTCATAGAACGCCGAGCCGTCGAGACGCAGGTGGCGCTCCTTCACCCCCGGCCCGCCGATCACCCCGTCGGCGAAGTAGCCGCCGCCGGCGGCGGAGAAGTCCACCCCCGGGGGCAACAGCCGCCACGGCGTCTCCGGCGCCTGCTCGGTGTGAAAGACGCTGACCTGCAGGGTCACGTCCCAGTGCTTCGACCAATCGGCGTCGTGGAAGGTGGCGTCGGCGTTGAAACGTTCGCTGCGGTATTCGCCGACGGGATCCAGGGCGCCGTTCGCACCGACCCCGCTCTCGACGTCGTAACGCCCCTGGAAGCCGGCGCGCAGCGTCCAGTTGCCGCGCACGGACTCGAACCGCAGGTCGAGATTCTTGCGCCCCAGGTCGGTGTTGCCGGGGGCGAGGGACGCCGGTGCATAGCCGGGAACGAGAGCGCCGAACAGCGCGTCCAGTCCGCTCTGGTTGTCGCTCTCCACGCGCACCTTCGGCCCGTCGGTGACGCCCGCCTCGGCGACCACGGAGAGGTCCCAACCGCCGAGCTCCCCGCCGTACATCCACCAGCCGTCGCGCCGCCCGAAGCTGCCGACGCGCGCCCCCGCATGAGCGCCGTCAATCTCCCCCCGCCCCTTGGTGACGATGTTGATCACTCCGGAGAAGGCGTCGGCGCCATACAGCGCCGATCCGGGTCCGCGTATCACCTCGATGCGGGAGATCGCCTTGACCGGCATGCCCCCCCAGACGAAGTTGCGGTCGCCGTGGAACAGGTTGGTGATCGGGATGCCGTTGACCAGCACCAGCACGTCGGGATTGGTGGAGGAGTAGATGCCGCGGATGGAGTAGATGGGGTTGTACTGGGTGAAGTAGCGGGCGACGTGCAGACCGGGGACGCCCTCCAGCACCTCGTCCAGGTCGGTGGCACCGCTGTCGGCGATATCCTCCGCGGTGATCACCGTCGCCACCGCCGGGGCCCGCTGCACCGGCTTGCGGCTGCCGGTGGCGATGGTGACGAATTCGTCCGCCCCGTAGAAGCCGCTGAACGACCCCACCGGTGCGCCGTCGTCCCCTGCCGCCAGCGCCCCACCGCCACCCGCCACCCCGGCTACGGCCAATATGCCCAGGAGCGGAGTACTTCTGATCGCCATGAGTGCCACCCAGTAGGAATTCGGTTTTCGTACCTCATCCCTTCCCTGGGCGGTATATCAAACGATTGTTTTACACAAAATCACTACCAACATCCATAGTCGCGCCACGCTCCACTAAGAGATCGGCGACTCGGCAATCATCGCCGGATCGCTCAGCGAGGCCCGTGAACGCGTCTCGTCCCAAACCAGGAGGCGTTCGATCTCGTGATCGAGGGCGGCGACCAGCGCCTCCACCGACGCCTCCCCCCCGGCGGACAGCTGCGCCTCGAGGACGCCGGCGGCGTGGCGCAACGCCGGTGTACCGCAATGGGCGGCGGAGCCGTGGAGCTTGTGGACCCGTTCCAGCAGATCGGCGTGGTCCCCCCGGCGAAAGGCCTCGTCGATTCGCTCACGCCGCACGTCGAGGTCGCTCAACAGCATCTCGATCAGGCGCTCGGCCAGCGGCCGCCGCCCCCCCGCGAGCTTCATCGCCATTACCGGGTCGTAGACCGCCCCGCCCCCCGCCTCACCATGGCCCTCCGCGGGGGCGGTCTCCGCCCGCGGGCCACCGGAGGTCCACTGGCGGACCGCCCGCCACAGCACCGCCACGTCCAGCGGCTTCACCAGGCAATCGTCCATCCCCGCATCCAGGAAGCGCTCCCGCTCCCCCGGCAGGGCGTGGGCGGTGAGGGCGATGATCGGGGTCCGCGCCCCCTCCGGCTCGCGGGCACGGATCCGCCGGACGGCCTCGACGCCACTCACCCGCGGCATGTGGATGTCCATCAGGATCAGATCGAAGTGGCTGCGTGAGGCCCGCTCCACCGCCTCCTCGCCCCCCTCCGCCTGGACCACCTCCACCCCTTTGTCGCGCAGCAGGGTGGCGGTGAGCATCAGGTTGATGGCGTTGTCGTCCACCACCAGCACGCGCAGGCCGTCGAACCGCTCCTCCTTCGCCGGCTCGACCTCCCGGTCCGTGGCCGGCGCCGGCTCGCCGTCCGCCTCCATCAGCCGCTCCAGCTCCCGCGCCAGGGTGCCGTGGCGGGAGATCTTGGGCAGCACCCGATCGGCGCCGTCGGCCTCCAATCGCGCATACAGCGCCTGATCGACGCTGTTGACCAGTAGCAGCGTGCGCACCTGCGGATTGATTCGCCGCCAGTGGGCGATCCACTCGCCGATCTCCGCCGCCTCGCGGGCACCACCGGAGAGGCCGCAGACCACCACCTCCCGGCGCTCACCGCACAGGCGGCCGGCGACCATGTCCAGCCCCTCCACCTCGATCACCGGGTAGCCCCAGCTGCCGATGCGGTGGCGCTGCGCCACCCGCGCCAGCAGGTGGGCGTCGAAGAGCAGCACCTCGCCCCCGCGTTGCGGGGCCTCCTCCTCCCGCTCGCCCACCTGCCGCTCGCAGCGCAGGGTGAACCAGAAGGTGGAGCCGACCCCCTCGCGGCTGTCGACCCCGATGTCGCCGAACATCTGCTGCACCAGCCGCTTGGAGATGGCCAATCCCAGGCCGGTGCCGCCGAAACGGCGGGTGACCGAGGCGTCCACCTGGGAGAAGGCGTCGAACAGCACCCGGCGACGGTCGGTGGGGATGCCGATGCCGGTGTCGCTGACGGTGATCCGCAGCAGTACCTGCTCCGGCTCCTCGCTCTCCAGCATGGTGCGCACCACCACGCTCCCCTCGGCGGTGAACTTGATCGCATTGCCCACCAGATTGGTGATCACTTGGCGGATTCGCATCGGATCGCCGACCAGCCGGGTGGGCACGTCGGAGTAGATCAGCGCCACCAGTTCGAGGCCCTTCTCGTAGGCCAGCGGCGCGAGCATCGCCAGCGCCTCGTCGACCACCTCCTGGAGATCGAAGGGGAGACTCTCCAGGGTCAGCTGCCCCGACTCCGCCTTGGAGAAGTCGAGGATGTCGTTGATGATCCGCAGCAGGTGGCTGGCCGAGTCGCTGATGGTCCGCGCGTACTCCTGCTGCACCTCGGAAAGCGGGGTGTGGAGGAGCAGGTTGGAGAAGCCGATCACCCCGTTCATCGGGGTGCGGATCTCGTGGCTCATGGAGGAGAGGAACTCCGATTTGACCCGGCTCGCCTCCACCGCCCGCCGACGGGCGAGGTCCAGCTCCACGTTCTGCACCTCCACCGCCTCCAGGGTCTCGCGCAGCTCGCGGGTCGCCTCCTCGATGTGTCGTTGCATGGCGTCGCGGGAGTGTTCCAGGGCATCGGCCATGGAGTTGATGCCCTGCCCCAGGGCGGCCAGCTCCTGCGCCGCGCCGCCCCCTTCGCCGACCCGCGCCGACAGCTCCCCGCCCCCCAGCCGGCGCACCACCTCGTTGAGGGCAACGATCAGCCGCGAGACGTCGCGCCCGGCGCGCACCGCTCCCACCGCCGCCAACACCAGGCCGAGAAACGCGATCAGCAGGCCGGTGGACACCACCTTCGCCTGGCGCGCCAGGGTGGAACCGGAGGTGAGTTCCACCTCCACCCAACCGACCTTCGGCGCGTCCCCGCGGGCGCCCTCGCCGGAAGAGAGAGCGGTCTCCTCCAGGCGGAGGATCGGCTCGCGGAACACCAACACCTCCGGCAAGCCGGAATACCAGGCGGAGAAGCGCTCCAACGGCCCCGGCCGGCGCGGTGCGGCGCGGTCGCGCGCCTCGATCAACACCCCTCCGTCGGCGCCATAGAGGGTTACCGCTCCGACGTCGTGGGAGGCGACCAGGTTGCGCAGCATCGGATGGAGGAGCGGGAGATGACCGGCGACCAGGGCGTGTTCGCTGGCGAGGGAGAGGGTGGCGGCCATCCGCGCGCCGCGGCTGTTCAGGGTACGGTTGAGGTCCTCCACCCGGGCGTGGGTGAAATAGAGTGAGAGCACCAGGGCGATCAGCGCCGCCGGCAACAGCGTCAGCATCAACAACCGCCGCCGGATATCCCACCCCCTCATGCTGCCTCCTCCCCGAATCCCAAGGAAAGACGCGAATCGCGCCGATGATGTGATCGCCGGCCCTCCTGGCCATCGCTGGGAAGGGTATCGTAGCAGTGAAGGAATCCGCGGAATATCCTTATTGTTACGTAAGAATATACTTACACCGGAAGTCGCAGGAAGCGATCCCGATAGTGGCGCAGCTCCTCGATGGACTCACGGATGTCGGCCAGCGCCAGGTGGGCACCGCTCTTCTGCACCGCCTCCTTGATCTCCGGCGCCCACATCCCGGCGAGCAGCTTGAGGGTGCTGACGTCGAGATTGCGATAGTGGAAATACGCCTCCAGCCGGGGCATGTAGCGGTAGAGGAAACGGCGGTCCTGGCAGATGCTGTTGCCGCAGATCGGCGACTTGCCCGCCGGCACCCACTCGGCGATGAACGCCAGGGTGAGCCGCTCCGCCTCCTCGGCGTCGATGGCGCTCTCGCGCACCCGCCGGGTGAGGCCGGAGGCGCCGTGGTGCTCGGTGTTCCACTCGTCCATCGCGTCAAGCAGCGCATCCGGCTGGTGGATCGCCAGCACCGGCCCCTCGGCCAGCTCGTTGAGCTGCTTGTCGGTGATCACCGTGGCGATCTCGATGATCCGGTCGCTATCGGGATCGAGCCCGGTCATCTCCAGGTCGATCCAGATCAGGTTCTCCTCGTGCGCGGGCATGGCGGTTCCTCTGGCAGGCGTTGCGGGGGATTGTACCAGAGGCTACCCTGGCCACCCCTTCCGCACTGAACCTCCCCCATGAACCTGTTCAGCGACCTCTTCCTCGCCGCCCTCGCCCTCTCTCTCCTCCTCCAGCTGTGGCTCGCCCGGCGCCAGCGGCGCCACGTGCGCGCCCACCGCGACGCGGTGCCGGAGAGCTTCCGCGACACGGTGAGCACCGCCGACCACCGCAAGGCCGCCGATTACACCGTCGCCAAGCTCGGCCTGGGCAACCTGGAGCTGGGCTGGTCCGCCGCCCTGCTCCTCGCCTGGACCCTGGGCGGAGGCCTGGAGGAGCTCGACCGGCTGTGGCGGAGCGCCGGCCTGGCCCCCCTCTGGTCCGGCCTCGGCGTGCTGATCAGCTTCGCCCTGATCGGCAGCCTGCTCGACCTCCCCTTCACCCTTTACCGCACCTTCGTGCTGGAGGCGCGCTTCGGCTTCAACCGCATGACCTTCGGTCTGTTCCTCACCGACCTGGCCAAGGGGACGCTGCTCACCGTGCTGATCGGCACCCCGCTGGCGCTGCTCGCACTGTGGCTGATGGGGGTGGCGGGAGAAATCTGGTGGCTCTGGGTATGGGCCGCGTGGAGTGCCTTCAGTCTGCTCATGATGTGGGCCTACCCGGTGTTCATCGCGCCGCTGTTCAACCGCTTCGAGCCGATGGCCGAGGGCCCCTTGCGCACGCGCATCGAGGCCCTGCTGGCGCGCTGCGGCTTCCACGCCAAGGGGCTCTTCGTGATGGACGGTTCCAAGCGCTCGGCCCACGGCAACGCCTACTTCGCCGGCTTCGGCCGCAACAAGCGGATCGTCTTTTTCGACACCCTGCTCAACGGCCTCGACGGCGACGAGGTGGAGGCGGTGCTGGCCCACGAGCTGGGCCATTTCAAGCTGCGCCACGTGGTCAAGCGGCTCGCCTTCGGCATGGCGCTGACCCTCGGCGCCCTGGCGCTGCTCGGCTGGCTCGCCGGCGAGACGTGGTTCTACCGCGGCCTCGGCGTCACCACCCCCTCCGACCACATGGCGCTGCTGCTGTTCATGCTGGTGATCCCGCTACTCGGCCCGCTGCTCCAGCCGATCAGCGCCCAGCTCTCCCGCCGCCATGAGTTCCAGGCCGACGACTACGCCGCCGCGCAGGCCGACGCCGACGCCCTGGTCAGCGCACTGCTCAAGCTCTACAAGGAGAACGCCAGCACCCTCACCCCCGACCCGCTCTACGCGGCCTTCCACTACTCCCACCCGCCGGCGGTGGAGCGGATCGCCAACCTGCGTCTTGGGAAGCGCCTGAACGCAAAGCGTTCATGAACGCGGTTTGCGCCGCGGACATCGGGTCGATTCAGCGACCAACACCCACCAACTGCCAACAACTCCACCGCCCTTATCCGTCTCGAACGGTACGGCCAAATCATCCACAAGCTCCATGGTCAAATCCAAAACCTCGACGTGACAGCCGCCACACGAACGTTAAACTAGGGCGAACGAATCGCGTTCCAGGAGAATCGCCATGAACAGATCCCCCCTTGCCGCGGCCGTCGTGCTCGCCGCCCTCGCCTCCACCGGGGTCGCCGCCGAGGACGGCGCGGCGCTCTACCAGAAAAACTGCCTCAGCTGCCACGGGGCCGAGGTCTATACCCGCCCCGATCACCGGGTCACCAGCCGCGCCGGCCTCACCAAGCAGGTGCGCCGCTGCGAGCTGGCCCTCGGCCTGACCTGGTTCGACGAACAGATCGACGCGGTGGCCCAACACCTCAACGACCGCTTCTACCACTTCTAGTAACATCATGACGCTGCTCACCGAACTGCGCTGCCAACCCTGCGCCGGCGACGCCGACCCGCTCACCTGTGAGGAGGCCGGGGGGCTGCTCCAGGGACTCCACGAAGACTGGAAGCCGGACGATTCGTGCCGCGAGATCCGCCGGCTGTTCCTGTTCAAGGACTTCCACCGCACCATGGCCTTCGTCAACGCCGTGGCCTGGATCGCCCACGAGGAGGACCACCACCCGGCGCTGGAGGTGGCCTACGGCCAGTGCGCGGTGCGCTACTCCACCCACGCCATCGGTGGTCTGTCGGAGAACGACTTCATCTGCGCCGCCAAGATCGACGCCCTCTTCTTCGAGGAAGAGGAAGAAGAGTGAAGAGAAGATTTTTCCGCAAATGAACGCGAATGAACGCAAAATATGAGATGCAGATGCTAATGCCGTTTAGTTAAGGCCACAGCGCCCCGTAGGGCGGATTAGCGATAGCGTAATCCGCCGGGAACGAAGACACTTACGCCGGAATCTGCTCCGATCTGGCGGATTACGCTAGCGCTAATCCGCCCTACATTCAGAGCGTCATTCTTAACTTAATGACGTTAGATACAGCCCCAGAGTGGTGCGCCTCGTACCTCGCCACACCCTACATTCCCACCTACCCAGCGACATGCCCTTTGAGCCCCTGGAATCCCAACCGCCGACCGGCGCCACCTGCCGAGTTTCCGAAGCCTCCTTCATTCGCGTTCATTCGCGTTCATTTGCGGAAAAATCCTCCTCTTAAACCATGGCCCGACGGAAACTGACCCCCCGCCAGGTAGAGCGGATCAAGCAGCTCCAGGACGGCAGGCGCGAGCGCGCCGCCGCCCGCCGCACCCAGCATCGCGAGAACGCCGGCCTCGGCCCCGAGCGCCACGGGCTGATCGTCGCCCGTTTCGGCAAGGCGACGGCGGTGGAGGACGAGGCGGGCGGGTTGCACCACTGCACCCTGCGCCAGAACCTGGGCGAGATCGTCTGCGGCGACCGGGTGGTGTGGCAGGAAGCGGACGACGGCAGTGGCGTGGTCTGCGCGGTGACCGAGCGGGCGTCGCTGCTGGAGCGCCACGACAGCGGTGGCCGTCCCAAACCGATGGCCGCAAACATCGACCGCATCGTGGTGGTCGCCGCCCCCCTGCCGGAACTCTCCCCGCCGCTGATCGACCGCTACCTGGCCGCCGCCGAGCTTACCGGCATCGAGCCGCTGCTGGTGATCAACAAGATCGACCTGCTCGACGACCAGGCCCGTGCCGCGCTGGAACGGACCCTTGCCCCCTACCGGGCGACCGGCTATCCGCAGCGCTTCGCCAGCACCCACACCGCCCACGGCCTCGACGCCCTGCGCGAGGCGCTGGCCGGCCACACCGCGATCCTCACCGGCCAGTCCGGGGTGGGCAAATCGTCGCTGATCCGCGCCCTGCTCCCCCATCACGAGATCGCGGTCGGCGAACTCCACGCCGCCACCGGGCTGGGCACCCACACCACCACCACCGCCACCCTCTACCATCTGCCGGAGGGTGGCGCGCTGATCGACTCCCCGGGGATTCGCGAATTCGGCCTGTGGGAGGTGGGCGCCGACGAGCTGGAGAGCGGCTTCCGCGAGATCCACCGCACCTCCCCCCACTGCCGTTTCCGCAACTGCCGCCACCAGGCCGAGCCGGGCTGCGCGGTGAAGGCGGCGGTGGAGCGCGGCGGGATCGCCGCCACCCGCCTCGCCAGCTACCACGCCCTGCTGGAGGAACTGGCGCCGGCCCGCTAAAGACCCGGCCCCCTTCGTCAACCCGCAACGGCCAGGACTTCCGCTCCGAACCGAAGCGGACTCAATCACCCATTCAGATCTTTCCCGTCCCGGCGGAAGGCGCCTCCGAAGCGGTATACCCTCACCCCGGGACGGGAAAAATGTGGCGGCCTACTCCCAGACGTAGCCGTTGCCGGGATTGCACTGCTGATTGCTTTGCGAAAGCGTCACCGGGTCGTGCCAGTAGGTGGGGCAGGCGCAGTGGGCGTGCTTCGGGTCGTCCTCGTCGTACTTGCAGGGCGCGGTCATGCAGCCCGCCATGAAGCCGGCCGCGCAGTCGGTGGATCCCGACGGGTAGTTGTTGCCCATGGCGTTGCCGAAGGTGGAGATGAGATCCGCGCCGGGGATGAGGGAGGTCTGCGGATTGTTCGGGTTCTGTCCGGCGATGTACTTGCACACCGGCGGGACTTCGCCGGTGCAGTTGTCGCCGGGGCAGTTCGAGGCGTTCTGGCAGTTGGAGCCGTCCGCACCACACACGGCAACCGTCTCGTAGTAGACGCCCGCATTGAGGATGCCGTACATGTTGACGTAGTTTTCGCCGGTGAACACCTCGCATTTGCAGTTGGCGACGGTACCGGAGGCGTTCAGCGTGCAGGGCAGCGGAATGTTGTCGGCGTTGGTACCGGTCGGCCAGGGCGGACCGGAGTAGTGGCAGTTGGCGTAGGTGGCACTCTGGCAGTAGAGCATGGCGGTCGCGTCGGAGGAGCCGCCGCCGGACCACGGCGGGCCACTCTCGGTGGTCCAGCAGGTGGTCGCGCAGTAGGGCGTGTTGCGGCAGTTCTCCCCGCAGTAGGGTTGCTGGGAGGTGCACAGGCTACCCGGTGCGATCTGCGGACACTCCAGCGCGGTGGTACCGGTTGAGCTACTGGTCGAACCCGTCGAACTGGATGAGCCGGTTGTGGATTGGGCACTGGCTACCGAACTGAAAACCAGAAACCCCGCCAGCCACACATACGCCACCAACAAAGCAGGTCTTTGATGCATAACGAAATTCCTTTGCATTGATGTTCAAATCCAAAGGGGCCCCTTCGCAACCGCAGCTCCCATGGCCCCAGTCGCCACTCGACGACCTCGCCACACTATCAGATTCGTGAAGGCCTTTCCGACCTATCGTTTGAATGACGACAGAAATGCTGATTTTTTTCGCCCCGGCGGCTGACGTATCCGCAGCGGCACGCCCCCACCGGGGCGAAAAAAATCAGTCGCGGGATTGGATACCGTACTTGCGCAGCTTCTCCACCAGCGTGGTACGCCGCATCTTCAGCAACTTGGCGGCGTGGGCGACCACGCCGTTGGACTCGTCCAGGGCCTGCTTGATCAGCTGGATCTCCAGTTGGGCGAGATGCTCCTTGAGGTCGAGGCCATCGCTGGGGAGCTGACTCGGCACCGCGGGGATCGCCTCCGCGACCGCCGTCTGCGACCCGGCGGCCGCCTCCGCCCCCATCGCCTCTTCCGGCTCATCCGAAAAGGCCTCTTCCTGCGGCTCGTCGTCCATCGCCTCCTCCGCCGGCGACGCCCGGTAGGCATCGGGGATCGGGGTACCGAACAGTGCCTCGCGCTCCAGCAGGACCTCGGGGATGGTGCTGGCCGCTCCCTTCGGCCGGTACTTCTCCGGCAGGTCGTTGACGTCCACCACCCCCATCGGGAAGAGGATGGCGAGGCGCTCCACCAGGTTGGCCAGCTCACGCACGTTGCCCGGCCACGCATGGTTGCTGAGGATCTCCAGGGCGCCGGCGGTGAAGCGCACCGAGCCGCGCCCCTCCGCCTCGCAACGCTGGATCATCTCGTCGATCAGCAGCGGCACGTCGTCGCCCCGCTCGCGCAGCGGGGGCATCTCGATGGGGAAGACGTTGAGCCGGTAGAAGAGATCCTCGCGGAACTTGCCGTCGCGGATCCGCTCCTCCAGGTCGCGGTGGGTGGCGGCGAGCACCCGCACGTCGGCGGAGAAGGACTTGTTGGAGCCGACCCGCTCGAAGGTGCGCTCCTGCAATACGCGCAGCAGCTTCACCTGCATCGGCAGGCTCATGTCGCCGATCTCGTCGAGGAACAGGGTGCCCCCCTCGGCCAGTTCGAAGCGCCCCTGACGGGCGGTGATGGCGCCGGTGAAGGCCCCCTTCTCGTGGCCGAACAGCTCGCTCTCCAGCAGGTCGCCGGGGATCGCGCCGCAGTTGATGGGGACGAAGGGCTTGGCGCGGCGCTTGGAGAAGAAGTGGATGTTGCGCGCCACCACCTCCTTGCCGGTGCCCGACTCGCCGAGGATCAGCACCGTGGCGTCGGACTGGGCCACCTGCTCGATCAGCCGGCGGGTGGTGCGGATGGAGGGGCTCTGGCCGACCAGGGAGCGGACCAGCTCGGCGGAACGGGGTGCCTTGGAGCCACGCTTCTTGCGCGCCGCCTCGCGCATCCCCTCGGCCTGGCGGATGGCGGTGGCGAGATGGGGGTATTTGACCGGCGGCACCACCTGGCCGATCACCCCGTCGCCGACGCTCCCCTCGGGGAGCGGCGTATCCCCCTCGGCGAGCAGCAGGATCGGCAGGTGGTGTTCGGCCAGGGCCTTGATCATCGCCCCTTGGTCCTCGCCGTCGGCACCCCGGCCGAGGACCGCCAGCAGGAATTCGTCGTCCTCGTCGAGCCGCTCCCGCCAGCCGTCGGGCTCCACCACCGGTTCGTAATTGATGAAATCGAGCACCGCCTTCAGTTCGGCGGCCTTGGCCTCGTCGGCCTCGATGATCAGCACCCGCTCTTCAGCCATCGTTTGTCGATCCCCCGTCCCGCTCTCCCGGCGAGCGAACCTGTCGTTTTACACGGGGCAACGCTTACCCCGAATTCTTGAAATACAGGGAGTTAACCACGCCAATTCGAACATGTCAAAATATTGGCGAGACCCAAGACGGGGCGCCACCTGGCCACGGCGTATTCAGAACAAAGCGAGGTATGGAAAACGCCCCAAGCTCCGCTTTACCGAAACCGACATCACCCATGTGGACTGCGTAAAAAACCGTGGGCGTCTGGGCTCAAGAACAACAGCGACGCATAGCCATCGATTCAGCCGCGGGCGGCGCGGGCCAGCGCCACCGCCCGGCGGTGATAGCGGAAGACGTATTTGTGGATCAGGTCGGCGAGCGGCGCACCGACCCCCTCGAAGGCCACCTGGACGACCCCCCGGGTCACCGCCGCGACCCGCCCCGGCAGACGGATCGGCCGGGGGATCAGCATGCTCGGGTAGAGCTCCACCATCACCAGGGCGCCCACCTCCGGCCCCCCTTCGCCCGCCCGCCAGACGATCCCGTCGGCGTTGAAGCGCAGCTGGGTGGCGGCGGGGATGATCAGGTTCTGACGCAGCAGTTGCCCCACCAGGTCGATCACCAGATTGAGTTTCGACTCGATGTCGCCGAGCCGCGTGGTCAGCGAATCCTCGTCGTCGGTGACGAAGTCGTTGCGGATCTGCTCCTGGCCGGAGATCACCTCCAGCAGCTCCTCGTCGGCCTGGTTGAGGCGGGCGAGCACCGGCCACTCCGGCAGCGCCTCCAGGGTGCTCCAGGCCACCGGCAGTTCCCCCTCGTAGTAGATATGTTCGGCGAGTACATCAACCATTGACGGGCTCCGGGACGCGGCCGGCCTCTGCTGCGGGTGGACAGGTGGAGAAGCGGTGGCCCCGTTCGAGGCAGTAGGCGAGCCACTTCTCCAGGAAGAGATTGACGCTCCACTGACGTTCCGCCAGATCGGGCAGACCGTGGCGGGCCCCCTCCGCCTCCACCGCCTCCTCGACGCAGGCGCCACAGCCGTACACCTCCGCCACCCGCGCATCGTGATAGAGGCGGATCAGCACCCCCGGCTCGGCGACCCGCTCGGTGGCACCCTCGCGGTCGAAGAGGTAGGTGAGAGAGATCAGGGTGGTGTACTTGTGGCGCTCCACCATGCGCAGGTGGAGATCGAGACACTCCGCCACCGAGGAGACCTCGTGGTCGCCCAAGGAGCGGAGGTTGGGGATCAGGCGGGCGAGCAGGCGGTAGTTGGTTTCGTATACCTCCATCAGGTCCGAGAACCGGTGCCGCGCCCCCCGCCAGTCGAGCTTCAATCCGGGGACGTAACGCATCGTGTCATCATATCACAGCCGATCGGTTCACCATTTTCGTTAACCCGCATCGAACGGGCGGCTCACTCCCGCTTCCCGCCGGACCACCAGCGGAGCAGCTCCATCGGCACCGGGAAGACGATGGTGGAGCCCTTGTTGGCCGCCACCTCGGTGAGCGTCTGGAGCTGGCGCAGGACGATGCTCTGGGGCTGGGTGGCGAGCACCCGCGCCGCTTCGGCCAGCTTCTCGGAGGCCTGCATCTCGCCCTCGGCATGGATCACCTTGGCACGCCGCTCGCGCTCCGCCTCGGCCTGCTTGGCGATGGCGCGGATCATCGACTCGTCGAGGTCCACGTGCTTGATCTCCACGTTGGCCACCTTGATCCCCCAGGCGTCGGTCTGCAGATCGAGGATCGACTGGATATCCTCGTTGAGCTTCTCCCGTTCCGCCAGCATCTCGTCCAGTTCGTGCTGGCCGAGCACCGAGCGCAGGGTGGTCTGGGCCAACTGGCTGGTGGCGGCGTAGAAGTCCTCCACCTGGATGATCGCCCGCTGGGGATCGACCACGCGGAAGTAGACCACGGCGTTGACCTTCACCGAGACGTTGTCGCGGGAGATCACGTCCTGACTCGGCACGTCCATCACGATGGTGCGCAGATCGACCCGCACCAGTTGCTGGATCCCCGGCACCACCACCCGCAGCCCCGGCCCCATCACCGTCTGGAACTTGCCGAGGAAGAAGACCACCCCGCGCTCGTATTCGCGAAACACCTTCAGGCAGGCGAACACCAGCGCTACCAACACCAACAGACCGTATGCCCAGAACATTGCGTTACTCCTTAGGAACCGCGAAAGAACAATTTCCTGTTTTGGGGCGTCGAGATGCCCGTCCGGCAAGGCGCGCAAAGGGGCGCATACTCGTTGTATGCAACCCTTTGCGCAACGCCGCCGGACGGAGTAGATCGGCGTTTCAAAACAGGAAATTGTTCTTTCGCGGGTCCTTACTGTTCAGCGACCGGCTCGACGAGCAACACCAGCCCGTCGACCGCCGTCACCCGTACGGTTTGCCCCTCGCTCATCGGCGAGGCGCAGCGGCCCCGCCAACGCTCGCCGTGGATCTGGATCCACTCACCATGGATCACCCGCCCCTGCATGCCGATCATCTCCTCCCGCCCACTGACCACCGGCCGCCTGCGCATGCGCACCGCGAAACCGACCACCCCCAGGATGAACGCCCCGCTGCCCAGGGAGAGGGCGACGATCAACGGCCGCGACACCTCGTAACCCTGCGCATCGACCAGCAGCAGCGAGCCGACCACCAAGGCGATCAACCCACCGACCCCGAGGGCGCCGAAGCTGGGCATGAACAGCTCCCCGACCATGAACGCCAAGCCCACCCCCATCAGCGCCAGCCCGGCATAGTTGACCGGCAGCAGTTGCAGGGCGTAGAGCCCGAGCAGCAGCGCGATCGCCCCCGCCACCCCCGGCAGCACGAAGCCGGGATTGGAGAATTCGAAGATCAGGCCGTAGATCCCCACCAGCAGCAGGATATAGGCGACGTTGGGATTGGCGATCACCGCCAGCAGCCGCGACCGCCAATCGGGAACCACCTCCCGCGGCACCACCCCGCGCGTATCGAGGGTCACCTCCCCCGCGGCGAGCGTCACCCGCCGACCGTCGATTTGCGCCAACACCGTTTCCAGGTCGTCGGCGACCACGTCGATCACCCCCTTCTCCAACGCCTCCCGCGCCGACAGGCTCGCCCCCTCGCGCACCGCCCGCTCCGCCCACGCCACGTCGCGTCCGCGCAACTGGGCCAGCGAACGCAGATAGGCGGCCGCGTCGTTGACCAGCTTGCGCTCCATGGCACTCGCCTCCTTCCCGTCGCCCGCGGACGGCAAGCCGCCACCCAGTTGAACCGGCGTCGCCGCCCCGAGGTTGGTCGCCGGGGCCATCGCCGCAACGTGACAGGCGTAGAGGATGTAGGCCCCCGCGCTGGCCGCCCGCGCCCCCGAAGGGGTGACGTAACCGACCACCGGAATCCCTGCCGCGAGAATCGCCTGCACGATGGCGCGCATCGACTGATCGAGCCCGCCGGGGGTATCGATGCGCAATACCGCGAGACGCGCCCCCTGCGCCTCCGCGCGCCCCAGCTCGCGCACCACGTAGTCGGCGGTGGCCGGTCCGATCGCCCCGCGCACCTCCAGCAGCCACGCCTCGCCGCCGTCACCGGACGCCGCCGCCGAAACCCCGGCGAACGCCAGCAGGCACCACAACGACCATCGAACGAGCATCCGTTTCATGCCCCCAAGCATAGCCCCACTCTTTGGGCCGGCGTATCATGAAAAACGTGCAACGACCTCACAGAGGAGTCGTCCCATGCACCACCCACCCCTCCTCGGTTTCGCCGCCTACAGCGGCACCGGCAAGACCACCCTGCTGGAACAGTTGATCCCGCGTTTGAAGGCCAGCGGCCTGCGCATCGGGCTGATCAAACAGACCCACCACGACTTCGAGATCGACCACCCCGGCAAGGACAGCCACCGCCTGCGCGTGGCGGGGGCGGCACAGACCCTGATCGCCTCCAGCCGACGTTGGGCCCTGATCGGGGAGAACGGTGAAGCGCGCGAGCCGCAACTGCCGGAGTTGGTCTCCCGCCTGGATGGCAACCAGCTCGACCTGATCCTGGTGGAGGGTTTCAAGCACCAGCCCTTTCCCAAGATCGAACTCCACCGCCCCGACCTCGGTCGCGAACCGCTCCATCCCCACGACCCGTCGATCATCGCCGTCGCCACGGATCGCGAACTGAAACCCTCCCCGACCATCCCGGTATTGACGCTCAACGACCCCGACCAGATCACCCGCTTCATCCTCGCCTGGCACCAACGCATCCCGAGCGAATAGCACTTTCGCGGCCGCACGAAAAAGGCCGCCGCCCCGGATGGGGCGGCGGCCTTTTTCGTGCGGCCGCGAAAGAGAGGGACTATTCGGCAGCGGCGGCCTGACGGGTGCGGCGCTTCTTCGGCCGCGCCTTCTTCGCCGCGGAGGCCACCTGCTGCTTCTCCCACTTGGCGACGAACGCCTCCACCGCCTTCTTCTTCGCCTCCTCGAACTTGGCGGCCTCGGCGGCGGCGCGGGAGGCCTTCTTCATCTCCTCCACCAGCACCGCGCCCTTCGCCTTCTCCTCGGCCACCGCCTCGCGCAACTTGGCCACCAGGGCCAACGCCGCATCGAGTTTCTTCTGCAGACCATCGACCGAGGGCTTGCGGCCCGGCGTTCCCTTGGGAGCGGCGCTCTTGGTACGAACCGCCTTCTTCTTCGGCGCGGCGGCGGTGGCACCGGCACTCTTCTTGGTCACCACCCGCTTCTTGGTCGAGACGCCCTTCTTGGCAGTTACTTTCTTCTTCGCCGCGACCTTCTTCTTAATCGCCATAGTTCGCTTCTCCCAATTTGGATAGTCAAGATGAATTGCGCTACGCAATCGATTATAGCCAATAATTTTTTATTTCATCAAACATACATCGGGAATTCATTCGGTTATTGAAAATCCATATTCGATCTTCGATAACCGACCCGGCGTGGAGGACAGCAACCGCAATGAGCGTTACCATCTACCGTACGGGTGCGAATATCACTCTCACCCCACCTTTCATGCCATTGTCCCCGATTCCCGCAACCCACCACCGCCCTCCGGAACCGATGCCGATTCACAACGCCGAAATCGCCGCGATCTTCGATGAGCTGGCGGACCTATTGGAGGTGGACGGCGCCGATTTCTATCGGGTGCGCGCCTACCGCAACGGCGCGCGCTCCATTCACGATCTGCCCCATGAACTCTCGACCCTGCTCGAGCGAGGGGAGGATCTGGTCAAACTGCCGGGCATCGGCAAGGAGCTGGCGAAGAAGATCCACGAGATCCTCGACACCGGCCGTTGCACCGCCCTCGACCGGCTCCACCGGCGCCTGCCCCACTCGCTCACCGAACTGCTGGCGCTCCCCGGCCTCGGGCCGAAGAGAGTGCACACCCTCTATCACGAACTGCACATCCACGACCCGAAGGAGCTGCACCACGCCGCGGCCGCCGGTGAACTGCACCGACTCCCCGGCTTTGGCCGGAAGACCGAGGAGCAGTTGCTGGAACGCCTCGAACACCGGGTCGACCACCCCCACCGCATGATCCGCGCCGAGGCGGAAGGCTACGTCGAGGCACTGCTCGCCTACCTGCGCGCCCTGCCCGCGGTGGAGCGCGCCGAGGCGGCGGGGAGCTTCCGTCGCGGCCGTGAAACGGTCGGCGACCTGGACCTGCTGGTCCAATCCGCAGAGGGCGCGCAGGTCGCCGACGCCTTCGTCGCCTACGACGAGGTGGAGTCGGTGATCGCCCACGGCCGGCGCAAATCGAGCGTGCGGTTGCGCAACGGGCTTCAGGTGGACCTGCGCGTGGTTTCCGGCGAGCGCTTCGGCGCCGCCCTGCACTACTTCACCGGCAACCGCGGCCACAACGTCGCGCTGCGCCGCGAGGCGCAACGCCGCGGACTGAAACTCAACGAATACGGCGTGTTCGACGGCGAGGAGCGGATCGCCGGCAGCGACGAGAACGAGGTATTCGCCGCCCTCGGCTACCCCTATATCGAACCGGAGCTGCGCGAAGGACGCGGCGAGCTGGAGGCGGCCCACGCCGGCCTGCTGCCGCAACGACTGGTGAGCGCGGAGGACCTCAAAGGGAGCCTACACAACCACACCCGCTGGTCCGACGGCCGCGGCACCCTGGAGGAGATGGTGGAGGCGGCCGTCGAGCGGGGCCACGCCTACATCGCGATCACCGACCACAGCCAGCGACTGACCATCGCCAACGGCCTCGACAGCCGCCGCCTGCTGGAACAGCTGGAGGCGATCGACCGGCTCCAGGAGCGCTATCCGCAGATCGCCATCCTCAAGGGGAGCGAAGTGGACATCCTGGAGGACGGCTCGATGGACCTGCCCGAGGAGGTGCTCGCCCGTCTCGACCTGGTGGTGGGTGCGGTCCACACCGCCTTCGAGCTGCCCCGCGCCAAACAGACCCGGCGCATCCTGCGCGCCATGGAGAGCCGCTACTTCTCGATCCTCGCCCACCCCTTCCAGCGGATGATCAACGAACGCCCGCCGCTGGAGCTGGACATCGAACGGATCATCCGCGCCGCCCGCGAGCGCGGCTGCTTCCTCGAACTCAACGCCACCCCGAAACGGCTCGACCTGGACGACCGCTACCTCTACATGGCCCGCGAGGCGGGGGTGATGGTGGCGATCGACGCCGACGCCCACCACCCGCTGCAACTGGACCACCTCCGCCACGGCGCCCTCCAGGCCCGCCGCGGCTGGCTCGAACCCCGCCACGTCATCAACACCCGGCCGCTGGACGAACTCCGCGCGTTGCTTCGAACAACCATGGGATGATTGACGCAGAGAACGCAAAGACGCGGAGAGCGCAGAGAAGAAATTGACTAACGCGGCGCCTACGTGCCCATTGACCTTCAGGGAACAGAACGGCAATCACAGCGCTTGCGGCAAAGTGCCAAAGCCAAAACAATCACACTCTTCTCTGCGAACTCTGCGTCTCTGCGTTCTCCGCGTTGAACATGCGGAACCAGAAAAGGACTACCGCCCGAACAGCAACACCCGTTCGAGGAGTTCACGCACCACCGCCGGTTCGAAGGGCTTGTTGCAGAGCGACGAGACCCCGCTCTGTTCGATGGCCGCCAGGCGGCTCTCGTCGGTCTCGCTGGTGACCATCAGGATCGGCACCGCCCCCTGCGGGCTCTCCTCGCGGATGAAGCGGATCAGCGCCTCGCCATCCACCTGCGGCATGTGGTAGTCGGTCACCACCAGATCGAACAGCTCCTCCTCGATCAGCGCCATCGCCTCGCGGCCATCCACCGCCTCGCGGATCAACTCCACCCCCAGATTCTCCAGCACCGTACGGATCAGCTGCCGCGAGGTGGCACTGTCGTCCACCACCAGCACATGGAAGCCGTGAATCTCCGGATGCTGCGCCCCCAGACTCTCGGGCGCGGCCAGATCCATCGCCGCATACAGCCCACGACGCAGCAACTCGGGCTCCGCCGGCTTGTGCACGATCGCCACCGCCCCCGCCTGACGCACCGGTTCCAGATAGCGGTAGGCCCGCTCGCTGCACACCAGCATGAACGGGGTGTCCGCCCACCGCCCATCGGCCCGCATGCGCACCACCAGGTCGGCGCCGGTCATGTCCGACAGATGCATGGCACTGATCACCAGTCCCGCGGGCGCCTCCGCCAAGGCAGCGAGGGCGCCGCCACCGTCGGCCGCATGACGCACCCGCCCGACCCCCACCTCCGAAAGCATCGCCTGCAGCACCAGGAACTGCGCCTGGGAGGGCTCCACCACCAATACCGAAAGTTCGCCGATCTCCACCGCCGTCGCTCTCCGAATTGCGCCTTGCCGTTGTCGCACCGATCACCGATCGAATCACCATAGTCCAAAGCGCCTCCCCGGACCACTACCGGCCCCTTTCGGTTGAATCGGTGAAAATCACCCTCATCTCTCACTACAATGAAACGACAAGCGCCGCGGGCATCCCATTCGCCCCGCGGACTCCCCAACAACGACGATCGCGGCGAGCCGCCCCCGGCCCCTTCCCCGCCCACAACCCACCGAAAAAGTCACCCATGAGCAAGAAAGACCCGATCCAGGCCGAAGTGATCGACCACGACGATGAGAAGCCCTCCGCCGAACTGGTCGCCGCCACCGACATCCTCCCCGGCGCCCTCCACGTGATGCCACTCACCGAACGGCCCATCTTCCCCCACCAGGCGGTGCCGGTACTGCTCACCGCCGACCCCTGGCTGGAGACCGTGGAGAAGATCGGCGAGACCCCCCAGCACCTGGTGGCGATGGTCTACACCGACGCCCGGGTGCCCCACGAATCGACCCCCGAGGAGTTCCACGCCGTCGGCACCGTGGCACGCATGCACAACCCGGCCCGCAGCAACGGCCACATCCAGTTCATCGCCGAGGGGCTGAAGCGGGTGCGCATCGTCAAGTGGCTCTCCGACAAGCCCCCCTATCTCGCCCAGGTGGAGTACCCCGAAGTGGAGTCCCCGCCCAGCGCCGAAGGCGAGATGAAGGCCTTCGCCATGGCGATGATCAACACCATCCGCGAACTGATCCCGCTCAACCCGCTCTACACCGAAGAGCTGAAGCTGTTCCTCAACCGCTTCAGCCCCAACGACCCCTCGCCGCTCGCCGACTTCGCCGCGGCGCTGACCACCGCCCCCGGCGACGAGCTGCAGAAGGTGCTGGAGACCATCCCGCTGGCCCCGCGCATGGAGCGGGTACTGACCCTGCTGAAGAAGGAGCTGGAGGTGGCCAAGCTGCAGACCAAGATCAGCCAGCAGGTCGACGAGAAGATGACCAAGCAGCAGCGCGAGTTCTTCCTCCGCGAGCAGTTGAAGGCGATCCAGAAGGAGCTGGGACTGGCCAAGGACGATCGCACCGCCGATCTCGACCGTTTCAAGGAGCGGTTGGAGGAGCTGACCCTGCCCGAACAGGCACAGAAACGCATCGACGAGGAGCTGGAGAAGCTGTCGATCCTCGAATCGGGCTCCCCCGAATACTCGGTCACCCGCAACTACCTCGACTGGATGACCCAACTGCCCTGGGGCAACTGTTCCGAGGACCACCTCGACCTGGAGAACGCCCGCAAGATCCTCGACCGCGACCACGACGGCCTCGACGACGTGAAGGACCGCATCATCGAGTTCCTCGCCGTCGGCGCCATGAAGGGCGAGGTGGCCGGCTCGATCATCTGTCTGGTGGGGCCCCCCGGCGTCGGCAAGACCTCCATCGGCCACTCCATCGCCGACGCCCTGGGCCGCCGGTTCTACCGCTTCTCGGTGGGCGGCATGCGCGACGAGGCGGAGATCAAGGGCCACCGGCGCACCTACATCGGCGCCATCCCCGGCAAGTTCATCCACGCGATCAAGGAGGCGGCCACCGCCAACCCGGTGATCATGCTCGACGAGATCGACAAGATCGGCGCCTCCTACCACGGCGACCCCGCATCGAGCCTGCTCGAGGTGCTCGACCCTGAACAGAACGTCGACTTCCAGGACCACTACCTGGACGTCCGTTTCGACCTTTCCAAGGTGCTCTTCGTCTGCACCGCCAATCAGCTCGACACCATCCCCGCGCCGCTACTCGACCGCATGGAGGTGATCCGCCTCTCCGGCTACATCACCCGGGAGAAGATCGCCATCGCCAAACACCACCTGTGGCCGCGCCAGCTCGACAAGGCGGGCCTCAAACGCTCCCGGGTGAAGATCAGCGAAGCGGCGCTACGCCACCTGATCGAGGGCTACGCCCGCGAGGCCGGCGTGCGCAACCTGGAGAAGCGGCTGGGGAGCATCGTGCGCAAGGTGACGGTGAAGCTGGTGAAGGGCGAAGAGGGCCCCTTCAGCATCGGCATCAAGGAGCTGGAGGAGTACCTCGGCGCGCCGATCTTCCAACCGGAGCGGCCGATCAGCGGCACCGGCGTGGTCACCGGCCTCGCCTGGACGGCCATGGGCGGCGCCACGCTGAGCGTCGAGGCGACCCTGGTCCACTCCAAGCACCGCGGTTTCAAACTCACCGGCCAACTGGGCGACGTGATGAAGGAGTCGGCCGAAATCGCCTACAGCTACATCGCATCGCACCTCAAGCCGTTCAAGGGCAGCCCCACCTTCTTCGACGAGGCCTTCGTCCACCTCCACGTCCCCGAAGGCGCCACGCCCAAGGACGGCCCCTCGGCGGGCGTCACCATGGCCACCGCGTTGCTCTCACTGGCACGCAACGAAAAGATCCCCCGCCCGCTGGCGATGACCGGCGAGCTGACGCTGACCGGACAGGTGCTGCCGGTGGGCGGCATCCGCGAAAAGGTGATCGCCGCGCGGCGCATCAAGATCTTCGAGCTGATCCTGCCGGATGCCAACAAGCGCGACTTCGACGAGCTGCCGGAGCACATTAAAGAGGGGATCAACGTGCACTTCGCCAAGCATTATCGGGATGTGGTGAAGTGGGTGTTCGAGAAGCCTTCGATGGTGCATTGATTCGGGTTGGGATGGTCAACGCGGAGAACGCAGAGGCGCGGAGGCGCAGAGAAGCGAAAGAGGGCCAATAATCGTTCCCACGCTGGAGCGTGGGAGCGATCAATAGCGTAACCCGCCACATCGAAGCTGCCTTCGGCGGAGGTGCCTTCGGTCACACGCGGCTTCCTCGACCTTCATCGCCGGGCTCTCCTCCCGCCCCCTCCCTGGTTACGACGCTCCGCGTCGTAACCCGCCACCTTGGACGCTCTGCGTCCGGAATATCGAGCAAGCAATTAGTCCGCGGCATGACGCAGAGCGTCGAAGAGGACGTTAGAGGACGTTACCACGCAGAGCGTGGTAACGAGGAAAAGGGCCGTAGGGCGGGTTAGCGATAGCGTAACCCGCCGCATCGGAGCTGCCTTCGGCGGAGGTGCCTTCGTTCCGGCGGATTACGCTAACGCTAATCCGCCCTACCCCACTCCTCACCGCATGCCGCGCTCAACTCAACCTGCGGCGCCAGCAAGCAATCAATCTTTTCTCCGCGCCTCTGCGACTCTGCATTAATCGCTCCCGGCTTCCTGCCTCCCGCGACATTTGCACATCCATGTACTTCATCCGTGTTGATCATACCAAGCCGAACAAGAACTCACGCCGCACGCGGACGGACATCGCGTTCGAGGCAATCGCCTAGGCGCTTGCGGGCCTCTTCCAGGTCGTAGTCGGCCTGCAGGCCCATCCAGAAGCCCTCGGAAGTGCCGAAGTAGCGCGCCAGACGTAGGGCGGTGTCGGCGGTGACGGAGCGCTTGCCGTGGACGATTTCGTTGATCCGGCGCGGCGGCACGCCGATCTCCCGGGCGAGGCGGTTCTGACTGATATCGAGAGGGATGAGGAACTCTTCGAGGAGAACCTCTCCAGGATGCACATTGTCCAGCACGATGCTCATGGTCCGCTCCTCAATGGTAATCGACGATCTCCACGTCCCACGCATTCCCGTCACGCCAGACGAAGCAGATTCGCTGAGCCAATTTCCCACGAAAGCCCTTGATCATGCCCAAACCATAACGCAACGCAACATATAACGCAACTCGTTATACCCCGGAATTCCGGCATCGGTTGGGTTCCTCTGGTTACGACGCTCCGCGTCGTAACCAGCCACCTTGGACGCTCCGCGTCCGGAATATCGAGCAAGCGATTGGGCCCACGATTTGACGCATAGCGTCAAAGAGGGCGTTGCCACGCGGAGCGTGGTAACGAGAAAAAGGACCGCAGGGCGGGTTAGCGATAGCGTAACCCGCCGCATCGAAGCGGCCTTCGGCGGAGTTGTCTTCGTTCCGGCGGATTACGCTATCGCTAATCCGCCCTACCCCATCCCTCACCGCCCGCTGCGCTCAACCCGCGGCCTCACCAAGCAATCAATCTCTTCTTTGCGCCTCTGCGTCTCTGCGTCCTCCGCGTTGATCATCCCAAGCCGACAAGAACTACTCCGCCGCGGCCTCCACCGCCGTGGCGATCTGCGCGGCGAGGCGTTCCACCTGGGCCATGTCGCGCCCCTCGACCATCACCCGCACCACCGGTTCGGTACCGGAGGGACGCAGCAGCACGCGGCCGTGGCCATTGAGTTCGCGCTCCGCCTCGGCCACCGCCGCCTGCACCCCCTCGGCCGTATCCAGGTCGATCCGTTCGGCCAGCGGCACGTTGACCATGTGCTGGGGGTACTTGGGCATCCCCTGCTTGAGGTCGTGGAGCGGCTTGCCACTGCGCACCATCGCCTCCAGCACCTGCAGCGCCGAGACGATGCCATCGCCGGTGGTGGTACGGTCGAGACAGAGGATGTGCCCGGAAGACTCGCCGCCGAGGCTCCACCCCTCCTCCTTGAGCATCTCCATCACGTAGCGGTCACCTACCTTGGCGCGCAGGAAGGGCACCTCCTTGTGGGCGAGCCCCTGCTCCAGGCCGAGGTTGCTCATCAGGGTGCCGACCACCCCGCCCTTCAGCTCGCCGGAGGCCAGGCGAGCACGGGCGATGACGTAGAGCAGCTCGTCGCCGTCCACGATCTCCCCCTTGTGATCGACCATGATCAGCCGGTCGCCGTCGCCATCCAGGGCGACCCCCACGTCGGCGCCGTGCTGGAGCACCGCCACCTGCAGCGCCTTGGGGTGGGTGGAGCCGCACTCCTCGTTGATGTTCAAACCGTCGGGCTGGTTGCCGAGCGAAACCACCTCGGCGCCGCGCTCGTGGAACACCGGCGGGGCGACGTGGTAGGTGGCGCCGTTGGCGCAGTCCACCACCACCTTCATCCCCTCGAAGGTGATGTCGTAGCCGATGGTGGACTTGCAGAACTCGATGTAGCGGCCGGCGGCATCGTCGATCCGCTTCGCCTTGCCGAGGCGGGCCGAGTCGACACACTCCATGGGCTTGTCCAGCTCCGCCTCGATGGCCAGCTCCACCTCGTCGGGCAGCTTGCGGCCGTCGCCGGAGAAGAACTTGATGCCGTTGTCATAGTAGGCGTTGTGGGAGGCGGAGATGACGATGCCCGCCTGGGCGTGGAGGGTGCGGGTGAGATAGGCGATGGCCGGCGTCGGCATCGGCCCGAGCAGGCGCACGTCGACCCCGGCGGCGGAGAGCCCGGCCTCCAGGGCGGACTCGAACATGTAGCCCGAGATGCGGGTGTCCTTGCCGATCACCACCTTGCCGCGTTTGCCGCCAGCGGTGAGCACGCGGCCTGCGGCCCAGCCGAGTTTCATCACGAACTCAGGGGTAATGGGAAAACGACCGACCCGCCCACGCACCCCGTCGGTGCCGAAATACTTTCTGCTCACTGCTAAACCTCTTGAAGAGAAGAGGTCCGCAAATGAACACGAACAAACGCAAATAAGAGAATCAACCGCAGCTTAACGCAGACTTCCGCAGATGAATGTTCAATCCAGTCCGCGGAAATCTGCTTTAATCTGCGGCTTCCTCCGGGAAACAAGCTGTTACCTTTTTTCTTATTTGCGTTTATTCACGTTCATTTGCGGACAAATATTTTCCTAAACGCCGAGCACGGCGTTGATCGTGCGGACCGCCTCATAGGTCTCCTTCACATCGTGGACGCGGAGGATCCTCGCCCCCTTGGCCGCCGCATAGGCGGCCAGGGCGATACCGCCGTTGAGCCGCCGTTCCACCGGGGCGCCATCGAGGATGGCACCGATCATCGACTTGCGGGAGACCCCCACCAGCACCGGCCCCAAATCGTTGAAGTGCTCCACCGAGCGCATCAGCCGCAGGTTGTGCTCCAGGGTCTTGCCGAAGCCGAAGCCGGGGTCCACCACCACCCGCTCGGCGGGGATACCGGCCGCGACGCAGGCGGCCTTCCGCTCGGCGAGAAAGGCGTGGACCTCGGCCACCACGTCGTCATAGCGGGGTGCCTGCTGCATGGTGCGCGGCGCGCCCTGCATATGCATCAGGCAGACCGGCACGCCGCATCGGGCGGCGGCGGCCAGCGCCCCCGCGCCGCGCAGCGCGGCGACGTCGTTGATCAGGCCGGCACCGGCGGCCACCGCCGCTTCCATCACCGCCGCCTTGGAGGTGTCGACGGAGACGGGCACCGGCAGCTCGGCGGCGATCGCCTCGATCACCGGGATCACCCGCGTCAGTTCCTCCTCCACCCCCACCGCCGCGGCGCCGGGGCGGGTCGATTCGCCCCCAACGTCGATGATCGCCGCCCCCTCGGCCATCATCCGCTCCGCCTGGTGCAGGGCGGCATCACGACCGAGGAAACGGCCGCCGTCGGAGAAGGAGTCGGGGGTGACGTTGAGAATCCCCATGATTTGCGCGCGGCGCAAATCAAGTGGTTTTCCGTTGCAATCGAGAAAGGTGGGTGCGGTCATCAAGCCAATGCCGTCAATGGAACAGAGTTCGGTTTCGCGGTGCACCGGGCCGGCATCCCACCGACCACCATGCGGTCGCGCCCTCCCCAACGAAACGAAGATCCCGCTCCGGAAACGAAAAGGCGCGGCCGAAGCCGCGCCCTTCTCCACTCATCAATAGCATTAATCGCGATAGCGATTAATGGGACGACGCCGGCCCGCCGATGGTGCCGCCGCTGCGACCGGTCTCGGACTCACCGCCCGAGGTGCGGCCGCTGAGCCCGCCGGTACCGCCGTTGGAGTTGGGCTCCTCCCAGTCGCTCGGCGGCTTCGGGTCGTTGCCGTTCATGATGTCGTTGAGCTGATCGGCGTCGAGGGTCTCGTACTTGATCAGCGCCCCGGCCATCCGGTGCAGGGCATCCATGTGCTCCTCCAGGATGGTCTTGGCCCGCAGGTAGTTGCGGTCGATCACCGCCCGCACCTCCTCGTCGATGGTGTGGGCGGTCTCGTCGGAGATGTGCTTGTGCTGGGTCACCGAGTGGCCCAGGAACACCTCGCCCTCCTCCTCGCCGTAGGCCAGCGGCCCCAGCTTGCTGGAGAGGCCCCATTTGGTGACCATGTTGCGGGCGATCTCGGTGGCGCGCTGGATGTCGTTGGAGGCGCCGGTGGTGACCGAGTCGTGGCCGAAGATGATCTCCTCGGCGAGGCGCCCGCCGAACAGGCTGGAGATCTGGCTCTCCAGGCGCTGCTTGGAGTAGCTGAGGCGGTCCTCCTCGGGCAGGAACAGGGTGACGCCGAGGGCGCGGCCGCGGGGGATGATCGAGACCTTATGCACCGGGTCGTGGGAGGGCACGAGTCGACCGACGATGGCATGGCCCGCCTCGTGGTAGGCGGTGAGCTTCTTCTCGTCCTCGCTCATCACCATGGACTTGCGCTCCTTGCCCATCATGATCTTGTCCTTGGCGCGCTCGAAGTCGATCATCTCGACCTCCGCCTTGTTGGCGCGCGCCGCCATCAGCGCCGCCTCGTTGACCAGGTTGGCCAGATCGGCGCCGGCGAAGCCGGGGGTGCCGCGGGCGAGGATCGCCGCGTTGACGTTGTCGGCGGCGGGCACCTTGCGCATGTGCACCTTGAGGATCTGCTCGCGGCCGCGCACGTCGGGCAGCGGCACCACCACCTGACGGTCGAAACGGCCGGGGCGCAGCAGCGCCGGGTCGAGCACGTCGGGGCGGTTGGTGGCGGCGATCACGATCACCCCCTCGTTGCCCTCGAAGCCGTCCATCTCCACCAGCAGCTGGTTCAGCGTCTGCTCGCGCTCGTCGTGACCGCCGCCGAGACCGGCGCCGCGATGACGGCCGACCGCGTCGATCTCGTCGATGAAGATGATGCAGGGGGCGGCCTTCTTCGCCTGCTCGAACATGTCGCGCACGCGGGAGGCGCCGACGCCGACGAACATCTCGACGAAGTCGGAACCGGAGATGGTGAAGAAGGGCACCTTCGCCTCGCCGGCAATCGCCTTGGCGAGCAGCGTCTTGCCGGTACCGGGGGAGCCCACCATCAGCACGCCGCGGGGGATCTTGCCGCCCAGCTTCTGAAACTTGCCGGGGTCGCGCAGGAACTCCACCAGCTCGACCACCTCCTCCTTCGCCTCCTCGACGCCGGCGACGTCGGCGAAGGTGATCTTCACCTGATCCTCGCCGAGCATGCGCGCGCGGCTCTTGCCGAAGGAGAGCGCCCCGCGACCGCCGCCGCCGCCCTGCATCTGGCGCATGAAGAAGATCCACACGCCGATCAGCAGCAGCATCGGGAACCAGGAGATGAAAATCTGCATCAGCAACGACTGCTGCTCGGGCGCGCGCGCCTCGATCTCGACGCCGGCGTTGATCAGGTCGCCGATCATGCCGGGATCGTCGGGGCTGTAGGTGGTGAAGAACTGGCCGGAGGTGGTGCGGCCCTTGACCACCCGTCCATCGATGCTCACCGTCTGTACGCTGCCCTGGTGCACCTCGTTGAGGAACTGCGAGTAGCTGATCGCGTTGGCGTGCCCGGGGCGCTCGCCGAAGTTGTTGAACACCGCCATCAGTACGGCGGCGATCACCACCCACAAGACAATATTCTTTACGATGTCGTTCAAGGGGTTACCTCTGAGATAGAGAAGCCGCGCCGGCACCGGGCGGGCCTCGAAAAAGATGTGATAACGACGCTGGAAAGGCTCTAAATTAGGTACCTTACACTACCGGAAGTTCCGCGCCAACGCATACACCTCGCGGGAGCGGTCGCGGGAGGCCTTCGGCTTGCGGGTCTTCACTTCACCGAAGGAGGCGCGCAGCTCGCGGAAGTAGTCGTCGATCCCCTCCCCCTGGAACACCTTGGTGAGGAAGGAGCCGCCGGGGCGCAGGGCTTGGCGGGCGAAATCGAGGGCCAGTTCCGCCAGATACATTGCCCGCGGCTGATCCACCGCCTTCATGCCGCTGATATTGGGCGCCATGTCGGACATTACAAGGTCGACGGGGTGGCCATCGAGAGCGGCCATCAGTTGATCGAACACCGACTGCTCGCGGAAATCCCCCTGGATGATGGTGACGTCGGCCATCGGGTCCATGGGCAGGATGTCGAGGGCGACGATGGTCCCCTTCTCGCCGATCTTCCGCGCGGCGTACTGGGTCCAGCCACCGGGGGCCGCCCCCAGGTCGACCACCGCCATCCCCGGCTTGAGCAGCCGGTCCTTGAGATCCAGCTCCTCGAGCTTGAAGGCTGCGCGGGAGCGCCACCCCTCTTTCTGGGCACGCTTGACGAACTCGTCGTCGAAGTGTTCTTTCAGCCAGCGGCGGGAACTTTTGGTGCGGGGCATAGGGGGAATGACACACGGGGCAGATCATCAAGGGAAAGCCGGCACGGCGCGCGGCCGTAGGGTGGACTAAGCGCAGCGCCGCCGATGGCAAACACGTCGAAAGCGGAAGTGATTGAACGCGCATTATAAGATAGGTATCGTTCGCGCCCCAAACCCACCGTGCTCCGGAGCCGCCGCCATGCCCTTGACCGAGAACCAGAAACGCCACCTGCGCGGCCTCGGCCACGCCCTCAAGCCGGTGGTGATGGTGGGGGGCAACGGTCTGACCGAAGGGGTGTTGCGCGAGATCGAGCTCTCCATCGAGCACCATGAGCTGGTCAAGGTGAAGATCGCCGCCGGCGACCGCGCGCTGCGCGACGCGATGATCGGCGAGATCTGCGCGAAGAGCGGCGCCGAACTGGTCCAGCGGGTGGGCAACATGGCACTGCTGTTCCTGCGCAACACCAGGAAACCGAAGGTGGAGATTCCCCGTTCGTAAGGCGCCTACCCCCGGCGGATCAACCAGCAATGGTGAATCCGCGGGTTCCGCCGGAAGTCCTGCGGAATGGTCTGCGCCGTGATCTCCTCCACCGCCAGCCCCGCCAACCCCTCGCGGTCCAGGCGGAACTTGCGCAGGTTGTTGGAGAAGACCAGCGTCCCCCCCGGCTCCAGCAGCCGCACCGCGGACCGGATCAGCGCCACGTGGTCCCGCTGCACGTCCAGCGTCCCCTCCATCCGCTTGGAGGTGGAGAAGGTCGGCGGATCGAGGAAGATCAGATCGAATCCGCCGGGCGGCTGCTCCTCCAGCCAACCGACACAGTCGGCCTGGATCAGCTCGTGCTCCTCGCCGAGGATGCCGTTGAGCTCCAGGTTGTGGTCGGCCCAATCGAGATAGGTGGCCGACATGTCCACGGTGACGGAGGCCACCGCCCCACCCAGCACCGCATGGACCGTCGCCACCCCGGTGTAGGCGAAGAGGTTGAGGAAGCGTTTCCCCTTGGCCATCTCCCCGATCATCGCCCGGGTGACGCGGTGGTCGAGAAACAGCCCGCTATCCAGATAGTCGCTGAAATTGACGTAGACCCGCGCCGGCCCGTCGTAGACCTCGAAGAAGCGCTCCGCCTCCCCCTGCCGCTCGTATTGGCTCTTCCCCCGCTGCCGCTCGCGCCGCTTGAGGAACAGCCGCTCCACCGGGATCTCCAGCACCGCGGCCACCGCGCTCAACGCCTCGACCAGCCGCCCCTGGGCCTTCTCCGCATCGATCGACGGCGGCGGCGCATACTCCTGCACCACCACCCACGGCAGCGGTCCCCCCTCCGCTTCGTGGTAGAGATCCACCGCCACCGCATACTCCGGCATGTCGGCGTCGTACAGCCGATAGCAGGCCACCCCCTCGCGGCGCGCCCACTTGCCGAGCTGCTTCAGATTCTTGCGCAGCCGGTTGGCCAGCGCCGCGGCCCCCTCGCCGAGCGGCGCCCGCTCCTCCACCGCCTTCACCACCGCCTTCGGCAGGCCGTTGATGTTGGGAATGACGAACCAGCGCGGCTCCACCGCGAAGCGCAGCAGCTTGCACTCCAGTGCACCGTTGTAGAGGGTGTGGCTGCGCCGCGCCCGCAGCCCCAGCTCCATGCCGAGCCCGGCGTTGCCGGTGAAGACCGCCGCCTGCCAGCCGAGGAAGCGCTCCTTGAGCAGCTTGCCCAGCCCGGCATAGAGCTCACGCAGCCGATCCAGATCGCCGATCCGCTCGCCGTAGGGCGGATTCACCGCCAGCAGCCCGCCGCTCGCCCTGGCCGGCGGCCGCGCCTCCAGCGCATCGGCCCGCTCGACGTGGATCCGCCCGGGCAACCCCGCCAGCTCGATGTTGCCCAGCGCCGCATGAACCGCCTGGCGCTCCCGGTCGAAGCCGACGATGGTCGGCAGCCGCTCGGCCCCGGCCGCCCGCCGCCGCTCCGCCTCGGCCTTCAACTCCCGCCACAGCGCCTCATCGTGCCCCTTCCAGCCGTGAAAGCCGAAGCGCTCGCGCAGGATCCCCGGCGCCACGTCGGCGGCGATCCACGCCCCCTCGATCAGCAGCGTGCCGGAACCGCACATCGGGTCGACCAGCGCGCCACCGGCGGCGGCGATCTCCGCCCACCCGGAGCGCAGCAGGATCGCCGCCCCCAGGTTCTCCTTCAGCGGTGCCGCCACCCCCTCGCCGCGGTAGCCGCGGCGGTGCAGCGAATCGCCGGAGAGATCGATGCTGAGGGTCGCCGCGGTGCGCTGGAGGTGCAGCCGAACCCCCAGATCCGGCGCCTCGGCATCCACCGACGGCCGCTCGCCACTCCGCTCGCGGAAGCGATCGACGATGCCGTCCTTGACCCGGAGCGCGGCGAAGCGGCTGTGGGTGATCGGCGAGCGGCTGAGCGTCGCGTGGACCGCGAAGGTGGCGCCGAGATCGAGGTGCTCCTCCCACGGAAAGGCGTGTACCGCGGTATAGAGCGCATCCTCATCGGCCGCCTCGAAACGGGTCAGGGTGAGCAGCACCCGGCTGGCGGTGCGCGACCAGAGGCAGGCACGATAGGCGCAGGCGAGATCCCCGCGAAAGGCCACCCCGGCGGCGCTCTCCACCACCTCCGTGGCACCCAGCGCCCGCAGCTCGTCGGCGGTGACGGAGGCGACCCCCTTGGGGGCGGTGGCAAAGAGATCGAAGAGCGGCATGGCAGCGGACCGGACGGGAGAAAAGGGGGCGCCATTGTAGCCGAGACAGGGCAGGCGGATACGCCTCCCGACATCGGCAAGATCGAGGAAATCCCGGTCATCGGGTTGTCGGTCTCACCCCCGCCCGTTGATCGCCGCCCCGAGCAGCCGCGCGGTGATGTCCACCACCGGGATCACCCGGTCGTAGGCCATCCGGGTGGGTCCGATCACGCCGAGCACGCCGAGGGTCTTGCCGTCGGCCTGGTAGGGGGCGGTGACCACGCTGCAGCCGTCCAGCACCTCCCACCCCGACTCCTCGCCGATGAAGATCTGCACCCCGTCGGCACGCACGCAGCGATCGAGCAGGTGGAGCAGGTCGCGCTTCTCGGTGAAGGCATCGAACAGCCGGCGCAGCTGCCCCACCTCGGAGAGTTCGCTGAAGCCCATCAGGTTGGTCTCCCCGGCGAGCACGTAGTCCTCCCCCTCCTCCTCGGCGAAGGCCCGCTCGGCCATCGCCACCAGCTCGGCCATCTCGCGGTTCATCCGCTCGCGGGCGTCGTTCATCTCCGCC
The DNA here is from genome assembly GCF_054657215.1 of Endothiovibrio diazotrophicus. Lineage (NCBI taxonomy): Bacteria > Pseudomonadati > Pseudomonadota > Gammaproteobacteria > Chromatiales > Thioalkalispiraceae > Endothiovibrio > Endothiovibrio diazotrophicus. The sequence continues at coordinate 16,703 of NZ_BAAHXB010000016.1, read as the reverse complement.
ACCACCTTGCGCCGCACCGCCTCCAGGTCGAGCCCGGCGTATTCGCTGTTGAGGTAGTTGGCGGCCCGTTCCAGCTCGGCGCGGCTGTAGTCGCGGTCGACGTGGATGATGCGGTTCTGCACCTCCTCCGGGGCGAGCACCACGATCGCCAGCACCCGCCGCTCGGAGAGCGGCAGGAACTCGACGTGGCTGAGGCGCTGGATGGTGTGGCGCGGCAGGGTCACCACCCCGGCCAGTTGGGTGATTCCGGAGAGCAGCCGGCTGGCGCTCTCCACCAGTCCCTGGGGCGACTCGCCGCCGGCCAGCCGCACCTTCAGCGAGGAGAGGGAGGCATCATCCAGGGGGTGGACCGTGAGCAGCGAATCGACGAACAGCCGATAGCCCTGCACCGTCGGCACCCGCCCGGCGGAGGTGTGGGGGGAACGGACCAGCCCCAGCGACTCCAGGTCGGCCATCACGTTGCGGATGGTGGCCGGGCTCAGCTCCAGCCCCGATTCGCCGGCGAGGCTCTTCGACCCCACCGGCTGGCCGTCGCGGATATAGCGTTCCACCAGCACCTTGAGCAGTTGCTGGGCGCGCTCGGAGAGGGTCTCACCAGTGGGTGTGGGGTGCGGATCGGTCATCGGGGGGGAGCGTCCGGGGCGGTATACGTGGGTTCCTCGAACCCCTAGAATAAAACAGTTTGAAGAGCCGGTCGTCCCCAACGCGCCACGGCCCGGCGAGCCCGCGAGGAACCCATCCGTTGACCGAACCCCACGCCTTCCGCACCATCGGCCTGATCGGCAAATACGAAGACCCCAGCTCCGCCGAGATCGTCCACTGCATCGCCGGCTGCCTCGCCGAGCGGGGACTGGAGGTCCTGCTCGACCGCTCCACCTCGCTGATCACCCCCATCGCGGGACTGGAGACCGCGGAGCGCGACGAACTCGGCAAGCGCTGCGAGCTGGCCATCGTGGTCGGCGGCGACGGCACCTTCCTCAACAGCGCCCGCTCCCTGGCCGACCACGACATCGCACTGCTCGGCGTCAACCTGGGGCGGCTCGGCTTCCTCACCGACATCTCCCGCGAAGACATCGACGCCTCCCTTTCGGCGATCCTCGACGGCCACTACTGCGAGGAGCACCGCTTCCTGCTCCAGGCGCGGATCGTCCGCGGCGGCGAGGTGATCCACGAGAGCGTGGCACTCAACGACGTGGTGACCCACCGCGAAGTGGGCCGGATGATCGAGTTCGAGACCCGTATCGACGGCCGCTACGTGAAGACCCACCGCTCCGACGGGCTGATCGTCTCCACCCCCACCGGCTCGACCGCCTACGCGCTGTCCAGCGGCGGCCCGCTGATGTACCCGACCCTGGAGGCGGTGGTGCTGGTGCCGATCTGCCCCCACGCGCTCTCCAACCGGCCGCTGGTGGTGAGCAGCGAGTGCAACGTCGAGGTGGTGATCCACGACAGCGGCAACAGCGCCTCCAAGGTGACCTGCGACGGCCAGGTGAGCACCGAGGTGCAGTGCGGCGACCGCATCCACATCCGCGCCAAGGAGCGCCGCCTGCGGCTGATCCACCCGGCCGACTACGACTACTTCGGCATCCTCCGCGCCAAGCTCGGCTGGGGCGAGGTTTTTTGAATAGTAAGAATACTTGTCCGCAAATGAACGCAAATAAACGCGAATATTGCGGACTGCCGCCCTATAGGGCGTGCCGCGCGCGCCGTCTTCGGCCATTCGGGCACTACGGCGCTGGAGCCTTGGGTGCCACCCCTCGGCGGGAACGGCCCGCCCGATAAATCGATCCCCCGAAAATGCACACCAATGAGCACATTTCGAAAGGAAGCCTCCATTCCGATTTGCGTTCATTCGCGTTCATTTGCGGAACCTCTTCTCTTCCTCTTTCCGAACCGGAACCGCAACCATGACTGACGATGAACCGAGCTTCGACCGCGTCGCGGCGGTGGACCTGGGCTCCAACAGCTTCCACATGATTGTCGCCCGCGAGGCCGACGGGCAGCTCCACGTCCTCGACCGGCTGAAGGAGATGGTCCAGCTGGGCGCCGGTCTCGACGACCGCAACCGCCTCACCGAAGAGGCCCAGAACCGCGCCATCGACTGCCTGGCGCGATTCGGCGAGCGACTGCGCGGCATGGCCCCCGGCAGCGTCCGCGCGGTGGGCACCAACACCCTGCGCATGGCGCGCAACTCCGGCGACTTCCTCGCCCGCGCCGAGGCGGCCCTGGGCCACCCGATCGAGATCATCGCCGGGCGCGAAGAGGCGCGGCTGATCTACCTCGGCGTCTCGCACACCGTCCCCCCCGCCCCCGGCCGGCGGCTGGTGATGGACATCGGCGGCGGCTCCACCGAGTTCATCATCGGCCGCGACTTCGAGCCGCTGGAGCGCGAGAGCCTGCACATGGGCTGCGTCAGCATGAGCCGGCTGTTCTTCCCCGACGGCGAACTCACCGCCCGCGCCTTCGAGTCCGCCGAGCTCGCCGCCCGGCTGCAACTGCGCGCCATCGAGGCGGCCTACAAGGAGCTCGGCTGGGAAACCGCCATCGGCGCCTCCGGCACGATCCTCGCGGTGGACGAGGCGATCCGCCTCAACGGCCTGTCGGAGGAGGGGATCACCCTCCCCGCCCTGGAGGCACTGACGGCCAGGATGATCGAGGCGGGACGGCCGGAGAATCTCGGCTTCACCGGGGTCAACCCGCTGCGCGCGCCGGTCTTCGCCGGCGGCGTGGCGGTGCTCGGCGCCGCCTTCCGTTCCCTGGAGATCGGACGCATGCAGGTCTCCGAAGGGGCGCTGCGCGAAGGGGCCGTCTACGACCTGCTGGGGCGCATCCACCACGAGGACGTGCGCGAGCGGACCATCGCCCGGCTCAGCGAGCGCTACCACATCTCCGAGAATCAGGCGCGGCGGGTGGAGCACACCGCCCTGGAGTGCCTGCGCCAGGTGGCGGAGCCGTGGGAGCTGGACGACCCCCAGTCGGCCCACCTGCTGGGCTGGGCGGCGCGGCTGCATGAGCTGGGTCTGGCCATCGCCCACACCCGCTACCACCGCCACGGCGCCTACCTGGTGGAGAACTCCGACCTGCGCGGCTTTTCGCGCACCGAACAGCGGGCCCTCGGCGTACTCATCTACGGCCACCGCCGCAGGCTGCCTTTCTCACGGATCGAGGAGTGCTCACCGGAGCGCCGACGGGACATCCTGCGCCTGTGCATCCTGCTGCGGCTGGCGGTGCTGCTCCACCGCAGCCGCCAGGACGAACCGCTGCCGCCCTTCACCCTCACCGCCAACCCCGAGAAGAACACCCTGCGCCTGCACTTCCCCGAGGAGTGGCTCGCCCAGCAGCCGCTGACCCTCGCCGACCTGCGCCAGGAGGCGGAGTACCTGAAGGCCAACAAGATCAAGCTGAAGATCAATCAGGAAGGGAAGAAGGGGAGGAAGGGCGAGGCCTGAGCCCCCCCCCAGAGCCCCCCGGAGCAAGGAGCCCCTCAGCCCCCGGCGTCATCCGCGTAGGTCGCCGCTACCGCGGCGACGCAAACGGGGGCAGCAGAGCCACGGAAACCATCCACCTTTCCGAGTGCCGCCGCAACGCTCGGAACGCACGCGGCATCCTTGTCCCCGCTGCCCCCGTTCCCGTCGCGGCAGTAGCCACGACCTACGACACCGGCCGACCTCTTCACGATATTCCGCAAGAGGTGCCACCCCATTCAGCGCAACGAAGCAAACCACGCCGCCCCATACAACAATGCGAACGGCGCGCAACCGGCGTGGTCGTCCCCCTCCAACTCCTCCAATTCCACCTGCGTGGCACCGTGGGCGACGAAGGCGTCATAGGCCACCCGGGAATTGGCGAAGGGGACCGAGGCGTCGCCGTTGCAGTGGTAGAGCCGGGTCGGCGTCTGCGGCGCCCAGTCGATGAGATCGTTGGCCACCAGGGCCAGATTGAGCGGCGCATCGGGCTCATCGCGCAGTGCCGCCAGCAGCTCCGGGCCCAACGCCTCGGCAGGGACCGAGGGCAGCACGGCATTGATCTCGTCCTGGTCGTGGGTGCCGTCGTAGAGGGCCCGCAGGGTGGTGGCCAGCTCGCCGGCGAACGCCTCGCCATCATCGTCGAACAGGCCGTAGACCCGGTCGTAGGCGAACAGCTGGTAGGGGAAGTAGTAGGGCTCTTCGTGGGGCGTCCCCGCCAGCACCCGCTCGCGCATGGTCCCCGAAAGATCGTAGGGACCGGCCATCGGCGCCGAGGCGGTGAGGGTGAACTCGTCGCCGTACTGCTGCTCGATCGCCCGCTGGGCGGCGAGAGTGACGTAACCCCCCTCCGAGTAGCCGGTGAGAAACAGCGAACCGTCCAGGGCGACGCCGCGATCCGCCAGCGTGGCGCGGGCGGCGCGCAGCGCGTCCACCACCGCGTTGGCGGAGGCGGGGCCGTGGACGAAGGGGTGGAGCCCATCCGACACCCCCAGCCCCAGGTAGTCCGGGGCCACCGCCGCATAGCCGGCGGAGGCGAACAGCGCCGCCACCAGATAGCCGTCGCCCACCGTCCCGGTGGAGGGGGCCTCGTCGCGCAGCAGCAGCGTGCCGTGCTGATAGGAGAGCAGCGGCAGCGCCCCCTCCGCCCCCTGCGGCAGGGCCAGCAGCGCCGAGGCCTCGGTGGAGCTGCCGAAGGGATCGGCGGTACGGTAGGTGATCCGCAACAAGGTAACGCCGTAGAGCGGACTCACCCCGCTGGGCCAGAAGGGCAGCAGCGCGGAGAGGGTGGAGAGCGACTCCTCCCCCACCGCCTCCACCGCCACCAACACCCCGCGGTCGGCGGGCTCCGCCGCCGGGGCCACCCCCTCCACGGTCAGGGTCGCCTCCCCACCGTCGCCGGAGAGGCGTAGCTCCGCCTGGTAGATGCGGCCGTCGTACTGCAGCCGCGGCACCTCCAGGAGATCCCCCTCCAGCCGCGCCACCGCCGGCTGCGCCTCGTCGGCCACCGCGCCGCGGGGGCGCAGCGCGGTCAGCACGAAGGCGTCCCCCCGCGCCTCCAGCTCCGCGGCATAGATCGAACCCGCCACCTCCACCCACGGCAGATAGAGGCGGCCGTCGGCGGAGTAGATGCCATCGGCGACCGCCCCGAAGGCGGCCGACACCGAAATGAGAAACAGCAGAACGGGCAGGCGCAACATGGAAACACTCCTCACCGGCGGATGGACGGCACGATCAAAGGTCGAAGTCTACCAAGAGGCGAGCCCTGCCTCTTACCCACAAATCGGCCGATTTGTGGGTAAGAGGTAGGGCGAGCCCACCGCACCGCCCCGATCCAACCACCGCCGCTGCCGATGCCCCCCCCTTTTTACCTTTTACCTTTTACCTTTTACCTTTTACCTTTTACCTCCCCTCCCCTCCCCCAGCCACCGACGCGCAGCGCCCCCGATGTTTACAGGCCCCTCCACCCCCACCGGCAACGAGCAGCGCGTCCTCACCTGCGCCCAGCTCGGCCACGCCCCGCTGCGCGAGCTGCTCGCCCGCTACGACCTGGAACTGGTGACGGTGGCGGCGGGCGAGCCGATCCCCGGCACCTGGTTCGGTGAGCCGGAGGCCGGGGTGATCGCCAACCGCATCTACGTCCGCCCCGACACCCCGATCCACTCCGCCCTCCACGAGAGCGGCCACTACATCTGCATGTCCCCCGAGCGGCGCGACGGACTGCACACCGACGCCGGCGGCGGCTACGACGAGGAGAACGGCGTCTGTTACCTGCAGATCCTGCTGGCCGATGAGCTGGCGGGGATGGGTCGGGCGCGGATGTGGTCGGACATGGACGACTGGGGCTACACCTACCGCCTCGGCTCGGCGCGGCGCTGGTTCGAGGAGGACGCCGCCGACGCCCGCCGCTGGTTGCTCGACGAGGGGCTGATCGACGCGCACGATGCACCGACCTGGCGGCTGCGCACCTCTCCCGACTAACCCATCGCGAAAACCACCGCCCCCGAACGGTGGAACCACGGATACAACTTCCGGGAAAAAAGCGGTTTCATTGCGCCGAACTCCCCCCCCAAGAGGAGCGACCGGCATGCAACCCGATCTCGACACCCTGCGCGAGCTGTGGCATGGCCACCTGGGGCGCGCCTACTGGCGGGCCCACCCTCGACGCACCCTGGGCATCTACGACGCCCCCCGCCACCGCATCGCCCAATATGCGGTCTACGGGGCGACCAACCTGCTGTTCCCGATCGCCGCCCTCGCCCTCGCCCACGGCGTCTACGACGACGACAACTTCCGCGCCCTCCCCGCGTCGGCGGAGATCGCCCGGGGGCTGGACCTCATCCTCTACCTGCTGCTGCTCGCCGGCGCGGTGCTGACGCTCACCGCCCTGCGCCTGTTCCAGGTCGACTGCTGCAACGGCGACACCGACCGCTGCGACCCCTTCCGCTGCTGGGCGATGCTCCGCGCCTACCGGTGGGCGAACGCCAAGGGGTGGATCCACCGCGTGGAGGGAAAGCTGCTCTTCGAGCGCCGACGCAACCCCGAACGCGGCCCTCCCGACGGTGTCGGCGAACGGCGCCGTGCAGACGTCAACGATCGCTGACCGTCAGGCTGCTCACCGCTCCCCCTGCTTCGCCCAGGAGTCGCGCAGGGTGACGGTGCGGTTGAAGACCGGCCGGCCCGCCTCGGCAGTGGCCTTCGCGTCGAAGGAGAAGTAGCCCTCGCGCTCGAACTGGAAGCGCCCCTCCTCCCCCCCGTCACCGGACAAGGCAGGCTCCAGGTAGCAGGGACTCAGCACCTCCAGGGAGTCGGGGTTGAGGTGCTCCTTGAAGTCCTCCACCCCCTTGCCGGGGAAAGGGTGGCTGAACAGCCGGTCGTAGAGGCGCACCTCCGCCTCGACCCCGTGGGCCACCGAGACCCAGTGGATCACCCCGCGCGGTTTGACCCCCTCCGGATTCTCTCGCAACGAATCGGGGAAGTACTCGCAACGCAGTTCGACAAGATTGCCGCCCTCGTCTTTCACACTCTCCTGGTGGCGAATCACATAACCGTTACGCAGCCGCACGGCCCCTCCCGCCACCAGGCGCTTGTATTTCTTGTTGGCCTCCTCCTGGAAATCGGCCCGGTCGATCCACACCTCGCGGCCGAAGGGGATCTCGCGGCTGCCCATGGACTCGTCCTTGGGGTGGTTGGCGGCAGAGAGCACTTCACTCTCCCCCTGCGGGTAGTTGGTCAGCACCACCTTGAGCGGGTGGAGCACCGCCATGCGGCGCGGGGCGTGGGCGTCGAGGTCCTCGCGGATGCAGTTCTCCAGCAGCCCCATCTCGGTGGTGGCATCCGACTTGGTCACCCCGATGCGCTCGCAGAAGTCGCGGATCGAGGCGGGGGTGAAGCCGCGGCGGCGCAGGCCGGCGATGGTCGGCATGCGCGGGTCGTCCCAGCCGGCGACGTGCCCGCCGCTGACCAGCTCGGTGAGCTTACGCTTGCTCATCACCGCGTACTGGAGATTGAGGCGGGAGAACTCGTACTGGTGGGGACGCGCCGGCACCGAGCAGTGCTCCACCGCCCAGTCGTAGAGTGGGCGGTGGTCCTCGAACTCCAGGGTGCAGATGGAGTGGGTGATCCCCTCCAGGGCGTCGGAGAGCGGGTGGGTGAAGTCGTACATCGGGTAGAGGCACCACTCGCTGCCGGTCTGGTGATGCACCACCCCGTGGCGGATGCGGTAGAGCACCGGATCGCGCAGGTTGAGGTTGGGCGAGGCCATGTCGATCTTCGCCCGCAGGGTCTTCGCGCCGTCGGGGAACTCGCCGGCACGCATCCGCTTGAACAGATCGAGGTTCTCCTCGACGAAACGGTCACGATAGGGGCTCGGCTTGCCCGGCTCCTTCAGCGTACCGCGGTGCTCGCGCATCGCCTCGGCGTCCAGCTCGCAGACGTAGGCCAATCCCTTTTCGATCAGCTCCAGGGCGAAGCCGTAGAGCTGCTCGAAGTAGTCGGAGGCGTAGAAGACCTTCTCGCCCCAGCGGTAGCCGAGCCAGCGCACGTCCTCCTGGATCGATTCGACGAACTCGATGTTCTCTTTGTGCGGATTGGTGTCGTCGAAGCGCAGGTTGCAGCTCCCCCGGTAATCCTCGGCGATGCCGAAGTTGAGGCAGATCGACTTGGCGTGGCCGATATGCAGGTAGCCGTTGGGCTCCGGCGGGAAGCGGGTGTGGACGCGAGTCTCACGACCGGCGGCCAGATCGGCATCGATGATCTGGCGGATGAAATTGGACTTCTTCTCGGTTTCGCTCATGGCGCGGCTTCCGTTGTAAATCGGGCGGGCCGTGCCCGCCGAAACGCCTGTTAAAGAGAATTCAAACCGCAGATTTACGCAGATGATAGGGATCGATGATCTGCGTCAATCTGCGTTAATCTGCGGTTGAATTCTTCCTTCTTACCCCTGCTCGGCGCGGGCCTCGATGAAGGCGATGGCCCGATCGATGCGCCGCAGGGTGGCCTCGCGGCCGACCAGATAGAGGGTATCGTCGATCCCCGGCGAGGCGGCCCGGCCGACCACCGCGACGCGCAGCGGCTGGGCCACCTTGCCCATCTTCAGCTCCAGCGCCTCGGCGACGTCGGCGACGCACCGGTGGATCGCCTCCCCCTCCCACGCCGGCAGCACGGCCAGCGCCTCACGCGCCTTCTGCAGCGGCTCCAGCGCCACCGGGCGCAGGTTTTTCTTCGCCGCGGTCTCGTCGTAGTCGTCGAAATCCCGGTAGAAGAAGGCGGAGATCTCGGCCATCTCCTTCAGCGTCTTCGCCCGCTCCTGCTGCACCTTCGCCACCGCCACCAGGTCGGGCCCCTCGGTGGGGTCGATGCCCAGCTCGCCCATGTGGTGACTGAGCAGCCGCGCCAAGTGCTCGGGCGTCGCCTCCTTGATGTAGTGCTGGTTGAGCCAGGCGAGCTTCTCGTTGTCGAAGCTGGCGGCGGCCTTGTTCACCGCGTCGACGTCGAACAGCTGCACCAGTTCGTCCACCGAGAAGATCTCCTGGTCGCCATGGGACCAGCCGAGGCGCGCCAGGTAGTTGATCAGCGCCTCCGGCAGGAAGCCGTCGTCGCGGTACTGCAGCACGCTCACCGCGCCGTGGCGCTTGGAGAGCCGCGCACCATCCGGTCCGAGGATCATCGGCACATGGGCGAAGGTGGGCACCGCGGCGCCGAGCGCCTGGTAGATGTGGATCTGCCGCGGGGTGTTGTTGACGTGGTCGTCGCCGCGGATGACGTGGGTGATGCCCATGTCGATGTCGTCCACCACCACGGTGAAGTTGTAGGTGGGCGAGCCGTCGGTGCGCTGGATGATCAGGTCGTCCAGCTCGTTGTTGTCGAAGGCGATGCGCCCGCGGATCAGGTCGTCCATCACCACCGCGCCGTCCACCGGGGTCTTGAAGCGGATCACGTAGGGGGCGTCCGCGCCCGGTGGCTCCTTCAACGCGCGGCAGTGGCCGTCGTAGCGCGGCTTGATCTTTTTCGCCATCTGCTCCTCGCGCAGGGCGTCGAGGCGCTCCCTGGAGCAGTAGCACGGGTAGGCCTTGCCCTCGGCCATCAGCCGGTCGATCACCTCCTTGTAGCGATCGAAGCGCTGGGTCTGATAGAACGGCCCCTCGTCGTAGTCGAGGTTGAGCCAGCTCATCCCCTCGAGGATCGCGTTGACCGACTCCGGGGTGGAGCGCTCCAGGTCGGTGTCCTCGATGCGCAGCACGAAGGTACCGCCGTGCTTGCGGGCGTAGAGCCAGGAGAAGAGCGCGGTGCGCGCGCCGCCGACGTGGAGGTAACCGGTGGGACTGGGGGCGAAACGGGTGCGTACGGTCATGGCTCGGAACTCTCGAAATAGGCGCTGAGGACGGCCGCGACGGAGGCGCCGCGGAACGCGCCATTCTATCAAATGGGCGGGGAGAAAGCCGCAGCCGGCAGAGCGGCGCACGCGCCTCCCGCAACCGACGGCGGTGTATCAGAAAATCTCCTTATTGCGGCCATGGGGGGGATGTGGTCTCGTAGAGGACTTAACGCCCCCGCCTGCGCAGCCGAACGAAATCGAAAAAATAGGGGCGACCGCCCGATTCCTGATTCATTGTGCATATCAAAGGGGGAGACACGGATGCCGCGCTTGACCAACAAGCTGTTCACCGACCTGGCCATCTGGATGACCGCCTTCGGCCTGGTGATCGGGCTCTGCTTCCCCTTCCTCGCCACCCTCCTCGGGATCGCCAGGGAACAAGCCTTCACCCCCATGTTCTTCGCCGCCACGGTGGCCGCCGGACTGCTCGCCGGCGCGCTCAACTTCCTCCTCGCCCGGCTGGTGGTGCGCCCCCACATCCGCATGCTCGCCGACCACATGCACATGGTCGAGCAGGCCATCCGCGGCGCCACCTTCGAGGGGGACTGGAGCGGCTGCTCCACCGATCACTGCCGGGTGCCGGTGGACTCCTACGACGAGCTGGGCGAGGCGGCGATGGCCTTCAACGACCTGGTGGAGGCGCTGTTCCGCGCCCACGAGGTGGAGACCGCGGTGACCGACTTCTCCAACGCCCTCTCCAGCCAGCTGGAACTGGACGCCCTGACCCGCCAGGCGCTGGCCCTGCTGATCCAGCACACCGGCTCGCTCGCCGGGGTGGTGCTGATCGAGAGCCAGGGGGAGCTGCGGGTGGCCGCCCAGCACGGCCTGCGCAACCCGGAGCGGATGATCGACAGCGACCACATCCGCCAGGCGATGCGTAGCGGCGATTGCGGCACGGTGGAGGTGCCGGAGGAGGTGCGCATCGAGGCGCTGCTGGCCGACTTCCGGCCGCGGGAGATCCTGGTGGTGCCGATCCAGTTCAAGAATTCGCCCCTCGGGGCGGTGGTGCTGGCCGGCACCGAACCCTTCAGCGGCGACGCCCAGTGGCTGGTGCAGCTCTTCCGCCAGGGCTTCGGCCTGGCGCTGAACAACGCCCTGGCCCACGAGCGGCTGCAACGGATCGCCGCCCTCGACGTGCTCACCGGCGTCTACAACCGCCGCTTCGGCCTCTCCCGGCTGCACGAGGAGTTCAACCGCGCGGTGCGCGGCAACACCCCGCTGGGGCTGCTGATCTTCGACCTCGACCACTTCAAGTCGATCAACGACACCTACGGCCACCTGGTCGGCGACCGGGTACTCACGCGGGTGGCCGAATCGGCCCACCGGGCGATGCGCGAGGGGGACATCCTGGTGCGCTACGGCGGCGAGGAGTTCCTCGGCATCCTCCCCGGCGCCTCCTGCAACGACACCCAGCTGGTGGCCGAACGGCTGCGCCGGATCATCGAGGAGACCAACGTCAAGGACGGCGAGCAGACCATCGTGGTCACCGTCAGCGTCGGCATCACCTCCTTCCCCCAGGACGACGTGGACGACGAGAACCAGCTGATCCAGGACGCCGACGAGGCCCTCTACGCCGCCAAGCGCCAGGGGCGCAACCGGGTGGTGTTGGCGCGCTGACGGGCGGGGGAGCGGAGGCGATACCCGCCTGACGAAATCCGGAACGGATAACCCAGACGATGGAATCGCTGAAAGAAGGGCGCCTCAACGAGGCGCTGCTGGACCTCTGGCTGCAACTCAAAATTCGCGCGCGACTCAATGACGCGGAACAACAGCGGGCGGATGACCGCCCGGCCTACGCCCGACGACACGATGAATACCTCTCCGCCCTGAATCGCGGCGGCCCCGCCTTATGCAACCTGCCCCTCGACACACCCCTCGCCCTGCTGCAGGCCCTCGACCAACACCTCTATCTCCGGCGGTCCTACAAACGGGCTCCCGCGATCGGACTACGCCGCGAGGCTGAAGGCTACTTCCTCCACCCCCGCCGTCTCCCCCGCGGCCACCAGCCCGCCTCCTCTACCAAGGCCGGCTCGATCCAGGCTTGGCTCCGCTACCATTGGATCCTCCCCGAGCGAATCAACGGAATCACCATCCAAATCCGTGAGGCCAAGGACGCCAACATCCAGCGGTTGAGCAACCATCCGCGGCTCACCCTCCTCATCGGCCGCTTCCCTGACGAGATCCGCCCCGCCTGGCAACGCGATACCGCCGGATGGCGAGCCCTCCGACTGACCGATCCCGAAGTACGTTGGCACTCCATGGAACGGCTCCTCAACAGCGCAACGGCGTATGGCGCCCAGATCCTGGTACTCCCCGAACTGACCCTCTGCCCGGAGCTGCGGGAGCGAACCGCCACTTGGCTGCGCGAGAACCGCCACCCGCTCCTCCTGGTCCTGCCGGGCAGCTTCCACCGGGAGGAGCCGACAGGCATCTTCAACCACGCGGAACTGCTCGACGCCACCGGCGAGCCCCTGCTCGACCACCGCAAACTCACCGCCTACGGCTCCATCAATGCCCCCGAACGCATCCGCGTGGGAGAGCGCATCGAACTCCTCGACACCCCCGCCGGCCTCTTCGCCACGCCGATCTGCCTCGACTTCTGCGACGAACGCCTCGGTTCGCTATGGCGGGAGCTGGGCATCGACTGGGCGCTGGTCCCCTCCTTCGGCGAAGGGGCCACCGTCCGCGCCCACCACGCCCGGGCCAAGGCGCTCCACCGTGCCCACGCCGCCGTCACTGCGGTGGCCAACCAGCACCCCGAGGGGATCGCGGCGGATAGTGGCTTCATCCACCCCGGCGAGGAACCCACCGCCGACGACGGCACGGAGACGCGCGAAACCACGATCGATCTTTGAACGGTTACATGGAGAACCTTTTTTAACTATCATTGACACACAACAGTTCACATCGGTTCACACCAATGACCATCGACCTCGTCTACTGCGATCCCGCCGAGCTGGCCGACCACGCCGACTTCGACACCTTGGAGAGGGCCATCGACGCCCTCGACAGCTGGGAGGCGCGCCCCGCCGAGGTGCTCGACTTCGTCTACCGCAGCCGCCTCATCCGCCTGCTCCAGGAGCGCGCGCCCCTGGAACGGCTGCGCGAACTCAACGATCACCTGGGGCGCGTCGCCCATCGCGGCCGGCGGGCGGTGCTGGACGCCCTGGAGCCCCCCTACCACGCCCGCTGGACCACCTACCGGGAGATCCTCGAGGACCGCATCGCCGCCCTCGACAGCGCGGCGAGCGATCGGCTGCTCGACTACGCCCACGTCGCCGAGGCTCTGGCTTCGATCGGCGAGGCGGGAGAAATCGGCCAGAAGAAGCTCGGCGAGGCCCTCGGCCTCTCCAAGCCCAACCTCACCCGCGTCCTCAAGCTGATGGAGGCGAACGAGCTGATCGAACGGCGGCGGGCGGGCCGGGAGAACCGCATCGCCCTCGGCCTCAACGCCCCCCGCGACCCGGAGCCCCCGGCCGCCGACGACCCCGCCGAGCCCTCCGACGAATACCCGCGCCTGGGCCGCTTCCTGACACTGCGCGCCGCATGAAACCCTTCATCACCACCTTCTACAGCTTCAAGGGCGGCGTCGGCCGCACCACCCTGCTGGCCAACGTCGGTGCCCGCCTCGCCCTCGACGGCAAGAAGGTGCTGCTGTGGGACCTGGACCTGGAGGCCCCCGGCCTCCACCGCATCGCCGCCCTCACCCCCAAGGCGATGCCCAAGGAGGGGTTCCTGGAGTGGCTCAAGGCGTGGCAGGGCGGCGGGGCCCGACTGCCCCTGCCCAAGGCGCGGATCAAGTCGCTGCTCCAGCGCATCCGCCCCTGCCCCGCCGCCGCCGGCCTGGAGATCCTCCCCGCCCACGGCGAGAAGGCCGACTTCGCCACCCTCTACGAGGACATCGACTGGCACGCCCTGCTGGTGCGCGAGCCCGCCCGCGGCGTCCACCTCTTCGCGGGGCTGCTCGGGGCCCTCGCCGAGGCGGGCGGCTACCACCACATCCTGCTCGACGCGCGCACCGGCATCACCGACCTGGGCGGCCTGATGGGCGCCCTGCTCCCCGACGCCACCGTACTGGTGGGCAACTACGCCCGCCAGAGCAGCGCCGGCCTGCTCTACGTCTATCAAGCGCTGCAACCGGCGGTGGAGGGGCGGCTCAAGCAGCGCGAGCGCGCCCTCGAACGGCTGCTGGTCGCCTCCCCGGTGCCCCAAGACCAGGCCTCCGCGCGCAAGCTGCGCGCCGCGGCGTGGGGCGAGGCGTTCGCCCTCGGCGAGCGCGCCGCGTGGACCGAGATCCCCTTCGACAGCCGCCTGCTGTTCGGCGAGGAGCTCTTCGTCCTCACCGAGCCCACCGCCCCGATCGCCCTGCGCTACGCCGAGGTGGCCACCCGGATCGACGATCTGCGCCAGTCGCGGGAATTGGAAGAAGCGGCCAAGACTCGGCTGGAGCAGTCCCACGTCTCCCTCGACGGAGGCGTCCACGGCACCTCGAAGGTGGACGGAAAGCTCACCATCGGCCAGCGCTTCGAAGAGCGCGTCGCCCGCCTCCTCGCCCTGCTCGACTACAAGGTGGAGCGCGAGCAGCTGGTCGGTCCCAACCGCGTCGATCTGGTGGCACGCAAGCGGGCCGGCTTCCGCGAGGAGTGCTATCTGGTGGAGTGCAAGGATTGGCGGAAACCGGTCCCCAAGAGCGAGCTGGAGAAGTTCCGCAGCTGGCTCGACGACCCCGCCGCCCGCGCCCTCCACGCCGAGGGGATGTTCGTCGCCGCCGCCGGCTACGCCCCCGCCGCCCTCACCTACGCCCGCGGCCAGGGGATCCACGCCCTCACCCCCGGCGACCTGGAACGCTCGCTGTTCGACTTCACCCCCTACCTGGAACGGATCAGGCGCCAGTTCGAGGCCGACCCGCTGGCCCGCACCTACGTCGCCCAGCGGGTGCTGCTGGAGGGGGAGCCGGAGGATCTCGAAGGAGTCGAGGCGTTGGCCCACGCCACCGCCTGGGCCGGCGGCGAGGGGAAGCGGCTGTGGCTGGTGCTCGGCGACTACGGCACCGGCAAGAGCGCCTTCTTCAAGCGCCTCGGCTACGAACTGGCGCGCAACGCCCTGGACGATCCCGAGGCCCCGATCCCGCTGGCGATCGACCTCAAGCGCTTCCCCAACGCCATCCGTTTGGAGAGCCTGCTCCAGGATCACCTACGCGAGAGCCTCGGCTGGCACGGCAACCCCGAGATCTTCCTCCACCTGCTCGCCGCCGGCCGGCTGGTGCTGCTGCTCGACGCCTTCGACGAGATGGGCACCGCCGCGGTCCGCCGCAGCATCGAGGAGCAGTTCCGCCAACTGGCCACCCCCGCCGCCCGCTCCGGCGAGACCCCGCGCGCCAACCGGGTGCTGATCACCTGCCGCACCCACTTCTTCCGCGACCAGCAGCAGGTCAAGCGCACCGCCGCCGGCGGGCTGGCCGACCACCTGGTGAGCCACGACTCCGCCCTCGGCCGGGTCGCCCGCGGCTTCGACGCCGCCATCGACGAACTCCCGCCGTTCAACGACGCGCAGATCGACGACTACATGACCCGCCGCCTCGGCGCCGAACGGGCGGCCGAGGCGCGCGCCTTCATCGAGCGCACCTACGACCTCCCCAACCTCGCCACCCGCCCGGTGATGCTGGAGATGATGGTCACCTCGCTGCCCGAGCTGATGGCCGCCGGCGGGCGCATCACCCCCGCCCGCCTCTACTTCGAATATACCGGGCAGTGGTTACGCGACCACTCCGGCAACCACCTCCACACCACCCAAGAGCAGCGGCTGCGGCTGCTCGAACGGCTCGCCTTCGAGCTGTGGGGGGCCGAACGCCACCAGATCCACCACCTCCGGCTGATCCAACTGCTGGAGGGCTACCCCGACGAGATCCTCGCCGGCATCGACCTCCAGCGGATCGACCTGGAGCTGCGCACCGCCGCCTTCCTCACCCGCACCGGCGACGGCCACTACAGCTTCTCCCACAAATCGTTCCGCGAGTTCTTCTACGCCCGCCACCTGCTCGACACCCTGCGCCAGGGGCCGGAGCCGCTGGCCGCCGCCCTGGCGACCGCCGCGCTCACCCCGGAGTGCGTCGGCTTCCTCGCCGACCTGATGGAGGAGAAGGACTTCCCGCCACTGGCGGAAGGGACCCGCGGCATCCTCGCGGAACCCTACCGGGCGCGGATCAGCGAGAACGCCCTGCGGCTCGCCTACCACCACGCCGCCGCCCGCGCGGCAGGCGCCGGTGACGAGGTGATGCCGCTCCCCGACGGCATGAAACCGCTGATGCCCGAGGCGCCCCGGCTGGAGGGCGCGCGCCTCGGCGAGGCCGCGCTCCCCTTCGCCTGGCTCGCCGGCGCCCAATTGGCCGAGGCCGATCTGCACGCCGCCGAACTCTCCGGCGCGCGGCTCGACGGGGCCGACCTGCATGGCGCCCGCCTGGACCACGCCCGGCTGGAGCACGCGACCCTGGACGGCGCCCGCCTGACGAAGGCCTCGCTGCGCTTCATCGCGGCGCGCCACGCCTCCCTGCGCGCCGCCGATCTGAGCGGGAGCGACCTCACCGCCGCCCGCCTCACCGACACCCGCTGCGAATCCGTCGATCTGCGCGGCGCCAACCTCCACGGCGCCCGCCTCGCCCGCGCCGGGCTGGACGGTGCCCGCTGGGAGGGGGCGGAGTTGACCGCCCTCACCCTGCCCGGCGCGGCGGGGGAGCCCCCGCCCCTCCCCCGCACCCCCTCCCGCCCCCGGCCGCGGCTCCGTCTGGGCCATGGCGGCCTCGTCACCTCCGCCGCCTTCTCCAACGACGGACTGCGCATCGTCACCGCGAGCCACGACAACACCGC